>CBDUNP010000161.1:0-6834 GCA_965368605.1 uncultured bacterium
GCCATCCTGGTGCGCAGCCTGAACCTCAAACTCACCGCACACCTCGATCGGCGCAAGGACTCCGATACGCTTGTTGAGGACACACAGAAGACCGCTTCTGTGGAATTGAGCCTCCCGACCGAGCTACAGAACAAACCTCACGTCACACTTAACCAGGAAACCGTCAACGTCACTTTCATCCTGGACAAACTCTCCAAAGAGATTCAACTGGACCGCGTGCAGGTGCGCCTGAATATCTCCGACGAACTCACCAAATACATCTTCGAGATCGACCCCGGCACGCAACGATTCATCCCCGTCACCCTCAAGGGCGATGAAGACATCATCAACAAGATCGAGCAGGACCCCGACCTGGTGCGTGCCCAGATCACCATCAAGCACAGCGACCTGCAGGAAGAGCCCCCCTACTCGGCCCCCTTGTATATCGATGTCCCCGAGGGCGTGACCATCCTCGACCCCCTGCCCGGCCAGACGTTCATCTCTTACAAGTTCACGGACCCCTCCGTGCAGAACTGACCGGCGCGATCTACAGGCCTCGTCCACGGCCTGTGGATCCATACATACGACCAGATAAGCCCCCCCAGTACCCACGACCGCAGGCCCCTCGGGTTACCGCCAAGCCACCCCATCCCCCCACAATCTGGCCCCTCTCAGCCCAACCACACACCCCATCCCAATAAGATCGTTATTAAGGCTGGTTCAAGTGGATGACGGGGCAAAGGGACGCGGGGAGTGCTGACATGCTGAAAACCGACACCTCCCGGTTGCTACAATACCTCGGCTATGACAACATCCACCCCCAGCCAATCCTCTGACGTGGCCACGACTTGCCAAACGCTGGCCGACCGGGCCCAGGCCGCGAGCCATAGCCTCTGCACCGTCCCCGGGCGTGTGCGTGACCAGGCGTTGCGGAAGATCGCAGATCAGCTACTGGCCTCGGCAGACACGTTGAAGCAGGCCAACGCGCTGGACCTTCAGGCCGGGCAAGACAACGGCCTGAGTTCAGCGATGCTCGACCGGCTCAAGCTTGATGACAAACGCATCCGGTCCATGGCCGACTCGGTCCGGCAGGTCGCCGACCAGACCGACCCCGTCGGCGGCATCATCGAGGGCCGGGTCCTGCCCAACGGGATTCAGCTTCAAAAGGTCCGCGTGCCGATCGGCGTGGTGCTGATCATTTTTGAGTCGCGCCCGAACGTGACGAGCGACGCGGCGGCGCTGTGCCTTAAGAGCGGCAACGCGGTGATCCTGCGTGGCGGCAAGGAGGCGGTGCACTCGAACCAGGCCATCGCGGATTGTGTGCAGGCCGGGCTGAAGGACGCCGGGATCGATGAGTACGCCGTGCAACTGGTCCCCACGACCGACCGCGCCGCCGTCGGCGAGCTGTTGCGTAAGCAGGGCCAGATCGACGTCTGCATCCCCCGTGGCGGCGAGTCTCTGATCCGGGCGGTGGTCGAGCAGTCGCACATCCCGGTCATCAAACACTACACCGGCAACTGCCACGTCTACGTCGATGCACAGTGCGATGAACAGATGGCGGTCGATATCTGCATCAACGCCAAGACCCAACGCACCGGCGTCTGCAACGCCGCGGAGACGATCCTGATCCATCAGGACGCCGCCGCCAGCGGGCTGCTGAAGACCATCGGCCAGGCGCTGCTGGACAAGGGTGTTGAGGTCCGCGGCTGCGAACGCACCTGCAAAGAGCTCCCCGCCGCCAAGCCCGCCACCGAGAACGACTGGCACGAGGAATATCTGGACATGATTGTCGCGGTAAGAGTCGTGGACTCACTCGATCAGGCGGTGAAGCACATCAATACCTATGGCTCAAAACACACCGACGCCATCGTCACCACCCGGCTCGACGCCGCCGACGCCTTCGTCAAGCGCGTCGATACCGCCAACGCTTTTGTCAACTGCTCGACCCGTTTCTCCGACGGCGGGGAGTACGGCCTTGGCGCAGAGATCGGCATCAGCACCGACAAACTCCACGCACGCGGCCCCATGGGGGCCCAGGACCTGACCACCTACAAATGGATCGCCACCGGCAACGGACAACTCCGACAATAACAACACCCAAAACACGGTCATGCCCATAAGCCCGGTCATGGCCCGCAGGGCCTTGGCCGGGATCAACGCACCAAACACACCGATACCCCTCACCTCGCTTTTCACCCCTATTCCGGAACCCCTCTCATGGATTCCATCGAACGCTTCGGCCACGACACCTACACCGTCCGCAAGAAGATCCTCAACTTCATCTCCACCAAGTTCCACATCTACGACCCCAACGAGAACCTGGTCATGTTCTGCAAGATGAAGGGCTTCAAGCTCAAGGAAGACATCCGGCTGTACAGCGACGAAGAGATGAGTCAGGAGATACTCACCATTCAAGCCGACCGCGTGATCGATTTCTCCGCGGCCTACACGGTTAGAGACGCCACGACCGGCGAGGCTGTCGGCGCGTTGCGACGCAAGGGGCTCAAGTCCATCCTCCGCGATGAGTGGACCGTGTTCGGGTCCGGCGGTGAGGAGCTCGGCAAGATCATCGAAGACTCCACCATCAAAGCCATCGCCCGACGCATCCATGAGCTCGTCTCGATCGTTATGCCTCAGAAGCACCACTTCGAGTTCAACGGCCAAACCATCTGCACCATGCAGCAGAACATGAACCCCTTCGTCATGAAGGTCGTCGTAGACTTCACACCCGACACCAACAACCAGCTCGACCCGCGCCTGGGCCTGGCCGGCGCGGTGCTGATGTGTGCCATCGAAGGCAAGCAGAGCTGACGACCCGATGCATATGAGTATGAAGCTAAAATATGTCTAGCCCCACCCAACTGATTTGTTTCGATTTAGGCGGCGTCCTGATCCGCCTCTGCGATGGCTGGGACCATGCCTGCCAACGCGCCGGCGTTACGCCCGCCAAGCCCATCACCGACGACGCCATCGCCCAGGTCATCCCCCTGGTCCACCGCGAAGAAGTCGGCGAGTTGGAGCACGGCCAGTTTTTCGAGTTGGCCGCATCGCACCTGGCCCTGTCGCCCGAAGACACCAAGGCTATGAGCGACGCCTGGCTCTGCGGCGCGTTCCCGGGTATCGACACACTCATCGACGCTGTCAAAGCCGCCGGGCACACCACCGCCTGTCTGTCGAACACCAATGACAACCACTGGCAGGCCATGACCGATCCCGCTCACCCTAACGGGCTGCCGTTAGACAAGCTCGACCACCGCTTCGCGAGCCAACTGGTCAAAGAACGCAAGCCCAACCCCGGCATCTACCAGCACGTCGAGCGGGCGACCGGTTTCCCCGGCGAGGCGATCCACTTCTTCGATGATTCGCTGGAGAATATCCAGGCCGCCGACGCCTTGGGCTGGCAGACCTGTCACGTCACCGACCCCGACGACCCGGCCGCGCAGATGACAGCCCACCTCAAACGCCTTAACCTCATCTGATGCCCGCCACACCCAACGCCCAGACCGACCTCCGCGACAAGCCCAACCTCATCGACGGCCGACTGCTGATCCTCGGCTCCGCCCTCGGGTGCGTCGTGCTGTTCTTCATCGTCTGGGGCTCGCTGCGCTCCGTTGAGCAACACATCCAGGAGAGCCAGCCCGAGCTGAGCTGGGCCGACCGCGCCACCTGGCACGCCCCGGCGGTCATCCGCGTCACCCTGGTCAAGCCCAACGCCGCCAACGCCCAGTACACCTACAACAAACCCCGCTACCGCGACCCGGGGCTGGTCATCCCCCCGGAGGAGGAACAGGCCGTCCTCGCGTGTGCGGAAGCCGCGAGGTCATGGTCCAATCAATCTGACGTTTACGATTTACCACCAGCCATCGCAGGCACCTCCCACTTCTATGCGGAATACCTCCGAGCAACTTTTTTCAGCCTGGGCGATGACACAAAAAAACAAGCGCCGGCACGGTTTCAGTTTGCTGTCGAGGACGCCCCCAAGGTCATCGTCATCCGCTACACCGACCCTGCGGGCAACCCCGTCGCCAACCTCGCACTCGACCCTATCGAGATCGGCTGCGACCGCGTCGCCGAAGAAGGCGCGAAACTGGATCAACGCCTTGTCCTGGTCTACCCCTACCTGACGACCGACAAGACCGGCCGTGTGTATCTGCCCGTGTATGACACGACCTACCGCCCGGTGAACCTGCCGCAGGCCGAGGGATACGACATCACTTACACCCCGGACGAAGGCTGGTTCAAGCTCCCAAGCCGCCTGGGCAGCATCACCGCTGAAGCGACGCCCCATTAGACATCACACCGACCTCTTGTAAATATATCCGACACGTCGCCAGGCTCTGCCAATACCACGGACGATCAAGTATGCCTCATCCACACCACGCCCCCCGCCCGCCGGAGCCACGCAGGCATGTGGATTAATCTTGGCAAAGCAATGGTCACCGCCCTGGTTGTCATCATCGCGGCCGAGTGGCTGGCGCACGGCGTGATGGGGCGCGTCGAGTTCGCGCACAGCTACGACGTGTCACGCAACCCCAACTACCGCCGGGCCTGGCCCGCCTACACCGAACCCAGGCCGCGCGCCGCCAACGAAAAACTCGTCATCGTGATCTCCAACTCGCAGGGCTTTGCCCACGAGCTGGAAGACGCCGACCAGTGCTACCCCCACCTGCTCGAAGAAGAACTCAATCGACAAGACGCGGGCAGCCAGTACAAAGTCGTCAACTGGTCGCTCGGCGGTGTCAGTGGGCCGGAGATGCTGCTGCTCGCGGCCCGGGCCGTGGATCACAACCCCGACGCGGTCCTGCTGGTCACCCACAGCAACCCGTTCAGCCACAAACGGCTCAGCGAGCCCCTCTCGTTTTACCTCAGCGACACAGGACAACTGGCCTACACCCAACCCGTCCGCGACCGCCTGCCGGGGTGGTTCCTGCGGCAACACGAGGTCTACGACCCCGCCACCTTCCTGGAAACGCGCAGCGGGCTCGTAAAATCCCGCAATACCTTCATCGAACAACGTCACCGGCGCTGGCTGATCGCATCCGCCGACGATGAACCTCGCCGGGGACCGATCAAACGGTTTAACGCGCCGGAGGTCCGCAACTCTGGCGACAAACTCCTGAAGGCATGCATCGATATTATCCAAGAGAGTCACCCCGACACACCGATCCTGCTGGTCAACATGCCGCTGTGTGAATCCAAGTGGACGGAGCAGGCCTGGGAGCGGCTGCAATCGTTCGGGCAGACCATGCAGGACATCGCCGAGCAATCCCCGCGCGTCACCGCGATCAACGCCAGTGAGGCTGTCGCGCAGGACCAGTTCATCACCCACACACACATGTCCGCACCAGGCCATGTCCGGTTCGCGGACTACCTGTTGCCTCATGTTAGTAGCCTGCTTGAGTCTTCCGCCGTATCAACCGCAACCCACCCGGACTCACCCACCCCCTAAGCGCCCATGCTTTTTAATTCGTTCGAGTTCCTGATATTTGCCCCGGTGGTGCTGCTGATCGCGGCGGCGTTGCGTGGCCAGGCGTTTCGGCTGTGGCTGGTGGTGATGAGCTACGTCTTCTACGGCTGGGCCGAGCCGGTCTACTGCCTGCTGCTGTTCGGGTCGACCGTGCTGGACTACAACGTCGCCCGGAAAATCGGCGCGACCGACGACCCAACCAAACGAAAGAGGTATCTTTGGTACTCGCTGATCGGGAACCTCGGCGCGCTGGCGGCGTTTAAATACCTGGGCTTCTTCACGCAATCGATCAACAGCCTGACAGAGATCGTCCACCTGCCACTTGAGCTGCCGGTGCCGAATATCCTGCTGCCCGTTGGGATCAGCTTCTACACGTTCCAGACGCTTTCGTACACGATCGACGTCTACCGCGGCAAGCTCAAGCCGACCGACCGGTTCAGCACGATGGCGTTGTACGTCGCGTTCTTCCCGCAGCTGGTTGCCGGCCCGATCGAGCGGGCGGACCGTTTGATGCCGCAACTCAATGAACGCCAGCCGCGCAGCAGCGACGACGTGCTGGTGGGTATCAGCCGGATCCTCTGGGGCCTGCTTAAAAAGATCGTCTTCGCCGACTGGCTGGCGATCTACACCGCCGACGTCTTCGCACGCCCCGGCGCGTCATCCTCGGCCGAGCTGCTGCTGGCGACCTACGCCTTCGCGTTCCAGATTTACTTAGACTTCTCGGCCTACTCCGACATCGCGATCGGGTTGGCACGCACGATGGGGATCAAGCTCGAAGAAAACTTCCGCTGGCCCTACCTCTCTCGCAACATCTCCGAGTTCTGGCGGCGCTGGCACATCAGCCTGTCCACCTGGCTTCGTGATTACCTCTACATCCCCCTGGGCGGTTCACGCCACGGCACCACGCGCACGCTCGGCAACGTCGTCATCGTCATGTTCTTAGGCGGGCTCTGGCACGGGGCCGATTGGAAGTTCGTCAACTGGGGGCTCTGGCACGGGCTGGGCCTGCTGATGTTCCACCTCTGGTCGAGATGGACAAATCGCAAGGCCGACGAAGACCGGCCGTGGCGCATCGGCGACCTCTGGGGCATCCTGCTGACGTTCCACTACGTCCTGGTGTCCTGGGTCTTCTTCCGGGCCGAGTCGATGTCGGATGCTTTAGTGATACTCAAGAAGATCTGTCTGCCCTGGCGCATCACCGAGTTCCGCTGGCCGATGGAAGACATGGCCCGGTTCGGGATCTTCCTCGGCATCGTCGTGTTGGCGCATGTGGCGCGCGGCCTGGGGTACACCGATCGCCTGACCCGCGTGCGTTCGCCTTGGCTGCTGGGCCTGTTCTGGGGCCTCGTCGTCGTGCTGATCGCCCTGCTCGCCGCACCGATCCGCGC
>CBDUNP010000162.1:0-6783 GCA_965368605.1 uncultured bacterium
CCGTCGCTGATGACGGTGGCGTTGCACTTGGCGCGGTCGATGCAGGTGTTGGCACCGATCTCGACGTCGTCGCCGATCGTGACGGTCCCGATCTGTGGGGTCTTGACGAGGCGTGGCCCCTGCTCTGTCATCTCGGGTCGATACCCGAAACCATCCGCACCGATCACCGCGTTGGGGTGGATGATGCATTGGTGGCCGATCGTGCAGCGATCGCGGACGACCACGCCGGGCCAGAACGTGCAATGGTCACCGAGGGTCGTCTCATCGAGGATGGTGACGTTGTGGTGGAGTGTGCAGTGGTCGCCGATCGTGACGCCCGCCCCGATCATGCAGTGGGCCCCGATGCGAGTGTTCTGGCCGATGGTCGCGGTCGGGTGGATGGCGGCGGTCGGGTGGATGCCGTCCTCAAGCTGGATCGGGGGTGGGGCGTATAGATTTAGGGCTTTACTGAAGGCGAGGTCGGCGTCTTTGACTCGGATGAGTGTCTTGCCGTCGGCGTCCGGGCAAATCAGGCTGTCGAGGATCAGGGCGGCGGAGGCGTTGCAGGTCGGCCAGCGGTCGGCGTATCGCTGGTCGCCGATGAGCGTGAGCTGGCCGGGCAGCGACTCGTTGAAGCCGCTGATGCCGGTGATGGGCGTATCCGTCGGGCCGGTGATTTCGCCGCCGACGTGCTCGCAGATGTACGCGGTATCGTGGGTGATCGGTCCGGTGGTCAAGGCAGGGCCCTTAGGTGGCTAAGGCGTGGTGGGAATATAGGAAACCCCGGGCGTGTGCCCGGGGCTTGTCAGGCGGTCGTATTTTACAACAGGTTGCGGCCCCCTGGAATTTCCCCCGGAGTAACCCCGGATTTTCCCGGGATTTTCCCCGGATTCGAGCCCGCAAAGACGGAATCTTCCGCTTATCGGTTGTCGAAGTCGTTGTTCATCTGCTGGGCGACCTGGTCGGTGATGTCGACCGAGTCGCCGGCCCAGGCGACGATCTCGATATTGGCGGTCTGCTGACGGCCCTGAGCGTTGGTGCCCAGACGCAGCGACTGCTGCTTGTAGAGGACGACGTCGATGTTCTGGGCCTGGGCCACGGTATCGATCGCCTTCTCAAGATTCTCCTGGAGCTTCTTGATGCGGATGCCGGCCTCGCGGGACAGCTTGTTCTGCTCGTACTGAGCCCAGACCTGGTAATCCAGAGCGGCGCGTTCGTAGAGTTCCTGGGCCTCGGCGTAAGGCGGGGTGCCGGGGACAAGCATGTCCAGGTCCTGCTTCTTCTGGGCGATGTCCTTCTGCTGGTCTTCGCTCTCCTGGGTCACGCGGGTGCGGATCATGCCCAGCTCGGTGTCGATCTGCTGCTTCTCGCGGAGCGAGTCGTAGAGGTTGCTCACGTCGACGACGGCGACGACGGTGGGCTCACCGTTGAGGACGCCCTGGGCGTTGACGCCGACCAGCCCGACGACGAGGACGACAAAGGCGGCGGTGGCGATCAGGATATTGCGTGGAAGCTGCATTGGGTTCTCCATGTGTTTTTGGCCGGCATGTCCCGGGTATCCGGTCGATGGGCCGCAGGGGTGTATAAACAGTTCATCAGTCAGGTCGAAATCGGTTAATCCGCGGGGTTTTCTGTATCTATTTGTATACGTTCAGCGGTCGGCCGGGGTTCAAGGGGGATACAGACACCCACCTTGGTGTGTTTAACCGGGGATTAACGGAAAGGCAGGTCCAGGCGGAAGCTGAGGACCTGGGTCTGGTCACCCTCTTCCTTGAGGACCGGGGTCGCGACGTCCAGGGCAAACGGAGCGGCCCCGAAGAACGGGATCTTGATCCGCAGGCCCGTGCCGATGGCCACACGCCAGTCGTCCACGCCCGGATCGTCGGTGAGCGTGCCCATGTCCGAGAAGAACACGCCCCGGAGGGTTTCCGTGTAGATCGGGAAGTTGTATTCCACGCCCGCGGTCAGCAGCCATTCATCGCCGACCGCTTCATCGCCGGGGGTCAGGGTGTTGGCCTCGATGCCACGCTGCCCGACACCGCGGAACTCGAACCCGCGGAACGAGCTCTGCCCACCCAGGTACAGCCGCTCGAAGAACGGGGCCTCATTGTCTTCGGGGATGATCGCGGCCTTGACGCGCCAGCTCAGCACGGTGCGCCGACCGAAGAAGTCCTCGTCAACGGTCCAGAACTGCTGGAACTCGGTGGAGAGCTTGGTGAAGTCGTAGTCCCCGCCCAGGGCACCGACCTGCTCGACATTAAACTCCCAGCGGTTGCCGCGTGTGGGGAAGATATTGCTGTCGGTGGTGTTGCGGACGACCCCGAACCCGAAGCCGGCCAGGTCGCTTTCCCCCCCTACCGCGAAGACGTCCACGGGCGCGTCCGGCTGGATGGATGAGATGTCTACCGCCGTGCCCCGGAGCACGACCGAGGCCGACCAGACATCCCCGAACCGCCTGCCCAGCGACACGCTGCCGCCGGTGCGCTCCTCGTCGTAGTCATTAAACTCGCGCTCGTAGATCGACAGCGACGTGCCGAAGAAGTAGTCCGTTTCCAATAGCGAGGGCTCGCTGAACGAGACCGCGTATCGGCTGACCTCGTCGCCGGGTTGCAGCGACAGCGAGAAAGACTGCCCCGCACCACGGAACGCGCGCCCGGAGAAGAACTCCTTAGGCGTCTGTGGCGTGTCGGTGATATCAAAGTTGCGCTGGCTCAGGTCGATCGCGCCAAGCACGCCGGCGTCGGAGCTGACCCCCGCGCCGAAGCTGATCGAGCCGGTCGTGGCTTCGGTGACATCAATCAACACGTCGCGCGTCCCGTCCTCGGGCTCGCCCAGGATCGTCACCGTGCCTTCGCTGAACAGCCGGCCGTCGGCGAGCCTGCGCCGCGTCCGGTCGACGCCGGTCTTGTCGAACCGTCTGCCGGGGTCCATGCCTCGGACCTGACGGAGCACCACTTTCTGCCGGGTCAGTTCGTTGCCGGTGATGCTGACCTTGCCAACCACGGAAGGCACGCCCTGTTCGATCTGGACAACCAGGTCAACCAATGGCTCGTTTTCGTGAGGCAACGCGGAGATACGGGCCCTGACATCCAGGAAACCCAGTTGGCCGTACAGGTCTTCAAGCGTTTTAGAAGACTTCTCAACCTGGTCCGTCGAGAACACATCGCCCGGTGCAAGCGTGAGGTACTGCCGTATCTGCGACTCGGGCAGCAGGCGTTGTTCGCCGTCCTCCGGCGGGAGGATGCGGACCTGGTAAACCATGTACTGCTGGCCCTCTTCGATCAGGAAGACCACGACCGCGTCTTTCTCGTTCGGCGAAAGATCGATCCGTCGGCCGACCTGCGCATCCAGGTAGCCGCGGGCGTGATAGAAGTCGCGGACGCCGGACGAATCCAGGTCCAGCTGTTCGCGGTTCAGGTCGCCCTTCTGGAAGATCGGGAAGTAGGTCTTGCTGCGCAGCTTGCTCTTGAGCTGCTTGTGGGTGTAGCGTTCGTTGCCCTCGAAGCGGATCCCCTTGATCTTGACCCGTGGGCCTTCACGGACGCGGTAGACCAGGATGTTCGAGTCACGCAACAACTCGCGGTCGATCGAGATGTCTGCGACGAAGTAGCCCTTGTTGTGGTACTCACGAACGATCCGGCCAAGCCCCTGCTCGATCAGGAACGGGTCCGCCGGGTCGCCCGGACGCAGCAGCACCATCCCCAGGATCGTGTTGTCCGCGATCGCCTTGTTGCCCACGACCTGCACGTCCGCCAGCAGCGCCTGCTCGGAGACATCGAAGATCAGCACGACCGAGCCGTCGTCTTGCGGCTCAACCCGAGCGGTCACCTGGTCGAATCGGCCCAGGTGCGTCAGGCGGACAATATCCTGCTCAACGGTCTGGGCATCATAAGGATCGCCCGCCAGCGAGCGGACCTGATTCAGGACCAACTGCTTGGAGACGTTCTTGAGCCCCTCGATGCTGACCCTGGAGATCGGACGGTCCTCGGGGTCGATCCCCTGGGCCCGTGTCGGTGTGGTGTTAAGTAGCAGGCAGGACAGGCCCACGATGAGCGTGAGGAGTGCTGTGCAATGCCGCTTGGGAGTGCAAATCATAAGGTGCTGGCCTGATCTTGAGCGTCAACTGGGCACGGCCAGAGAGTGTAATCGAAAGCCGCCCGCGCTGGCGAGCCCCCGGACTCCCCTGACCCTCCTGCGCTCCCCCTGGTCCCTCTCCGGACTCTCTCCGCCGGACTCCTCCAGCCCTCCCCCGCTGCTGAGGAATGCCTGGGTCGGTATACGTTTGCGGTCGGGCATCACATCACTTGCCGCTGTCAGGGGTGGCCCTTAAACTAGAGGTTGGTTTGCGTAGGTGTTCAAGGCACCGCAGGCCCCACCCGGCCCCGGCATCTGCTAAAATGCGGGCCGCCCGGCCAGGCTCGATCGGTCGGGCCGAATCGAAGAAGCCTGATTTGCCCGCATTGACGCGACATGTCGGCTGTAAACGCAGTGATAACATGATTTAAAAGCAAGATCCGCCCCCGCGGACAGCCACTGGGGCCCCGGACACCCCCCGGTTTTCCCTCCGGATGCACCCCGGATGTACCCCCGGCCACGACCAAGGAATCTCGATGACCCCTGCCACCACTGAGGACACGGTGACGACCCAGACCTCGAACAACCTGCCCAAAGACAAGCTGATGGACATGCTCTATCAGATGATGCTCATCCGCCGGTTCGAAGAGCGGACCATGCAGGCCTACCAGCAGGCCAAGATCGGCGGGTTCTGCCACATCTATATCGGTCAGGAGGCCACCGCTGTGGGCGCCGTTGCCGCCCTGCTCGATGACGACCCGATCATCACCGCCTACCGTGACCACGGCCACGCGCTCGCCCGCGGCATGCACCCCAACTACTGCATGGCCGAGATGTACGGCAAGGTCACCGGCTGTGCCAAGGGCAAAGGCGGGTCCATGCACATGTTCGACAAGCCCAACCACATGTACGGCGGCCACGCCATCGTCGGCGGGCAGTGCCCCCTGGGTGTCGGGCTCGCCTTCGCCACGCAATACGAAAAGAAAAACAACGTCACCATCTGCTTCTTCGGCGACGGGGCCATCAATCAGGGCGCGTTCCACGAAGCCATGAACCTCGCCGCCATCTGGAACCTGCCGATCATCTTCGTCGTTGAGAACAACGGCTACTCGATGGGCACCGCCATCAACCGTGGTACCGCCGCCGCCGACAACCTCGGCGCAAAAGCCGCGGCCTACGGCATGCGCTACGCCGAGTGTGACGGCATGGACGTCCTGGATACCTACAAAGTCTTCAAACGCGAAGGCGACCTCTCGCGCGGCAGCACCAGCGATCAGCTCGGCCTGGAACAGACCGGCGGCGGCCCCTGCTTCATCAACTGCAAGACCTACCGCTACCAGGGACACTCCATGAGTGACCCCCAGAAGTACCGCAGCAAAGACGAAGTCAACGAAAAGAAAGACAAAGACTGCATCAACTCGCTGGTCGGCCACCTCATCGAGAACAAGCTGGCGACGCAGGAGGAGATCGATGCACTCGACAAGAAAGCCAAGCAGGCCTCCCGCGAAGCGGTCGACTACGCCGAGAAGTCGCCGGACCTCGATAAGTCCGAGATGTTCACCGACGTCTACGCCGAACCCTACGGCCCCCCCTACGTGAAGGGCGGCATGCCGAAGATGATCACCGACAATAATTCGGGCGAGTAAGCCGCTCTAATTTTAATACACCGAGAAGTGAACACCCATATGCAGACGATTCAGTACCGAGAAGCCATCCGCGAAGCCATGGAAGAGGAGATGCGTCTTGACGACCGCGTCTTCCTGATGGGCGAAGAAGTGGCGCAGTACAACGGCGCGTATAAAGTCAGCCAGGGCATGCTCGAAGAGTTCGGGCCACGCCGGATCGTGGACACGCCGATCAGCGAGACCGGGTTCTCCGGGCTGGGCGTCGGCGCAGCGATGTACGGGCTTCGGCCGATCATCGAGTTTATGAGCTGGTCGTTCTGCCTCGTTGCGGCCGACCAGATCATCAACAACGCGCCGAAGATGCTCTACATGTCCGGCGGACAGTTCGGCTGCCCGGCGGTGTTCCGTGGCAACAACGGCGCAGGCGGGCAGCTCGGGTCCACACACTCCTGGTGCGTCGAATCCATGTTCGCCTCCGTCCCCGGCTTGAAGCTCGCCGTCCCCTCGACACCGCGCGATGCCAAGGGACTACTTAAAACAGCCATCCGTGATGCCGACCCGGTCTTCAACCTCGAATCCGAACGCATGCTCGGCCTGGGCGCACGCGGCGACAAAGACTTCTCCCGCTACATCAAAGACACATGGGCCCCCCCCACCGCCAAAGAGGACGACGACTTCACGATCCCCTTCGGCGTCGCCGACATCAAGAAGCCCGGCAAGGACGTCACCATCGTCGCCGCGGGCCGACCCGTCCACTTCGCGCTCGACGCCGCGGAAGAACTCGAAAAAGAAGGCATCGACTGCGAGGTCATCGACCCACGCACCTACCGCCCGCTAGACATCGACACCATCGTCAAGAGCGTCCGCAAGACCAACTACTGCGTTGTCGTCGATCAGTCCTGGCCCTTCGCCAGCGTCGGCTCAGAGATCGCCGCCCAGGTCTACGAACACGCGATGGACGACCTTGATAACAAGGTCATCCGCGTCAACAACGACGACATCCCCGCCCCCTACAACCGCACGCTCGAACAAGAGATGCTCCCGAACACCAAGAAGATCATCGACGCGGTGCGCGCGGTCACCTACAACGCCTGATCGTGATTCA
>CBDUNP010000163.1:0-6700 GCA_965368605.1 uncultured bacterium
GCCAAGTGGTCGCAGGTGATCGACAGATTGACATTGGAGCCCAGCAGCTTCTGGGCCTGCTCGGTGGCGTCGATAATGGCAAGCCAGGGGGCCAAAGCCTGTTCATTTCCGATCGGGTCATCGGGCGTGCAATTGGCAGACAGCTCGGCAAGCCGGGCGCGGGCGCGGGTCGCGATCAACGACCACATCATATCCGCGCCGAGTTTGTTGGCCGCCTCCTTGGACCCGTTGGCGTGGGCCTTAACGAAGTCCGCCGCAAAGGTGTCGATGAAGCCGAAGATCGTCTGACCAAGGTCGGGGGTGGGTCTGCCCTGCGCAGCGCGGTCGAGCGCGGGCAGGACAGCGTCGGCCCAGGCGAGCAGGCCGTAGCTCGTGATCAGTTGAGCCCGGCCCAGGCTGCCCGAGGCGAACTCGACCAGGACGCGCTGCTGGTCCACAGATAACTCGGGGACGTGCTTGGCGCACCAGTCCCGCACCGCCGAGTCAGGCAGGGGCGAGAAGGCGATGCGCATGCACCGGCTGCGGATGGTAGGAAGCAAACGGTCTTCGTTACCGGTGACAAGGATCAGCGTCGTCCCGTCCGGCGGCTCTTCGAGGGTCTTCAGCAGCGCGTTCTGCCCGGCGGGGTTTAAGAGCTCCGCCTCATCCACGATAAAGACCTTGCCCCCGCCAAGTTTCGGCGCGAGGTTGGCCGGCTCGATCAAGGCGCTGCGCAGCACCTCGACGGGGATGCGCGTCAGCTTGCGGTTGCGCGTGCTGGCGTCGTCGCTGAAGCGGGCGAGCTCTTTGCGGATGACGTGTAGGTCGGGGTGGGCGGTGGTCAGGCCGTGGGTGTCGTCATCTTCGGTGGTTTGCTGTTCGGGGGACAGTCCGGTCAGCAACCGACAGGACGGGCAGGCGTCGCAGGCGATGACCCGGCCGGCGAGGTCCGCCCCGCGGTCGTGACACAGCAGGACACGGGCATAGGCCAGGGCCGTGGTGAACTTCCCGACCCCGACCGGGCCGTGGAAGATGTAGGCGTGGTGCTGCCGACCCGTAGAGAGCTGGAGGTTCAGCAGGTCGATCGCCTGATTTTGCCCGAGGACACGATCCATGTGGGCATGGTATCACAGGGGAGACTGTGGGGGCACGCGACAGCCGAAAAATCGGCGGCCCGACCGCCTAAAAACTCGGCAATCCGGCCCGGCTGTGATACAATCCTTTCCCTTAACCACCCAGATATTGAGGTGTGCATGTCACTGAGTCACGGCCCGTTTGATCAACCCGAAGCTTCGGCGACCCCCGGTATCGGCAAGCCGATCGCTGTTCTGGTTCTTATCTTTGTCCTTGGCCTGCTGACGGTCGGCCTGATCTATTCGATGGGCACGCCGAAACAGGCAGACCACGTCGATACCCCGCCGCCGATCCAGGCCACGCAACCGGCCGAACCCGACGAAGACGAGCCGACCGAAGACCCGGCACCGGGCGAGCCATACACCGCGGCGAACGGCGAGAGCCCGCTACCCAAACACGGGGAGGGCATCGCCGACCCGATCGCGCCTGACAGGCTGATCACCGACGAGGCCTACAACGCCGACCCACCGCAGGACTCGACCCTGCCGACGCCCGACGGGCCGGTCGCCTGGACCGAGGCACACAAGTACCTCGGACAGACGATCACCGTGAAAGGCACGATCGTCGACACCAACAACATCGGGCAGATCTGCTTCCTGAACTACGACCCGGACTGGCAGGACAAGTTCTACATCGCGATTTTCAAGGAAGCGTTTGACCTGCTGCCAGACCCGCCTGAGGTTCACTACCTCAACCGGACGCTGTTGGTCACCGGAAAAATAACACTGCACCGCGATCGGCCGCAGATCGAGGTCCGTGACGTTTCGCAGATCGAAGTTGTCGAGTAGTCCATGTTCAACGCATCACACCATTAAGTTCGAGGCCGCCCATGTCCCCCGGAAGTTTAGACCCCACGTCAGGCGGACAACCCACAAGCTCAGATCAAACCATCCGCGTCGCCGTGATCGGCGCTGGCCCCGCCGGGTTCTATGCGGCGAATCACTTGCTTAAGCAGGAGAACCTGAATATCGAGGTCGACATGTTCGACCGCCTGCCGACGCCTTTTGGGCTGGTGCGGCACGGGGTCGCCCCGGATCACCTGAAGATCAAGAACGTGACCAAGGTCTTCGATCGCACGGCAGAGAACACCCGGTTCCGCTTCTTCGGCAACGTCACCTGTGGCCAGCACCTGACCCCCGCCGACTTCCGCCGACACTACCACCAGATCATCTACACCGTCGGCGCACAGACCGACCGGGCGCTTGGCATCCCCGGGGAAGACCTCCCCGGATCACACTCGGCGACGGAATTTGTCGCGTGGTACAACGGGCACCCGGATTACCGCGACCTGAAGTTTGATCTGTCTCAGCCGACGGTCGTGATCGTCGGCGTCGGGAATGTCGCGGTGGACGTGGCGCGGATCCTCTGCCGAACGGTGGACGAACTCAAAGCGTCTGACATCGCCGACTACGCGATCGATGCGTTGGCCAAGAGCCAGGTGAAGCGGGTCGTCATGCTCGGCCGACGCGGGCCTGCGCAGGCGGCGTTCAGCTTCCCGGAGCTGAAGGAGCTCGGGCAGATGCACGACGGGCAGGTCCGTGCGGTGCCCGAAGAGGTGCAGCTGGATGAGCTGACCCTGAAACACATGGCCATGAAGCCGGACACGACAGCCCAGAAGAAAGTAGATTTGCTTCAGCAATTCGCCGCCGCCCCGGACGAGGGCAAGTCGCGCGACCTGACGATCCGGTTCCTCGTGTCGCCGACCCGCCTCACGGAAAAAGACGGCCGAGTTGGCGGGGTCGATATCGTTCACAACGAGCT
This sequence comes from uncultured bacterium, assembly GCA_965368605.1. GTDB lineage: Bacteria > Planctomycetota > Phycisphaerae > Phycisphaerales > Phycisphaeraceae > JAJRRS01. Next base: position 2,875 of record CBDUNP010000163.1, read on the forward strand.
GTACGAAACCGACAACGGGACGATGCGTCCACGAGCCACCGAGCGGACCGAGCATCTGGAATGCGGGCTCGTCTTCCGGAGCGTGGGGTACCTGGGCGTGCCGCTTGATGGCGTGCCTTTCTACGCCAAGTGGGGCGTGATCCCCAACGAGAAGGGCCGGATCACGACCGAACACGAATCGCACGAGGCCGTGACGGGCGAGTACTGCGCCGGGTGGATCAAACGCGGGCCGACGGGCCTGATCGGCACGAACAAGGGCGACGCCGTCGAGACCGTCGAGTGCATGATCGAAGACATCAAGGCCGGCAAAACCCTCAAACCCGAACACCCCACCGCCGACGCCGCCGAGCAGTTCATCCGCGAAAAGCAGCCAGCCTATTTCAGCTACGACCACTGGCGGTCACTCGACCAGCATGAGCTGAACCTGGGGATCGAGACCGGCCGACCCCGCGTCAAACTCACCACCGTCGCGTCGATGCTCGAAGCGTTGGGAAGATAGTTCATCATTCATAGCCAGAGGTGCCACGGTAATCCCACAGCAGAACCGAGAGCCGAGGGAAAGTTGTTATGCTGCGCATCACATGAGCGACCAAACGCCCTACAACGCCACACTGATCGAACGCCAGGACATCCACGAAACCCTGGCGATCTTTAAGGTGAAATATAACACTGTCGAAACCCCCGACTTTATCCCCGGGCAGTTCACCACGCTGGGCCTGGTCGATCCGGATGCCTTGAACGCCCCGCCGCCGAACCCCAACTCCCCCGCCGCCCGCAGACGCCGCGGCCCCAAGCTCATCCGGCGGGCCTACTCGATCGCGTCACCGACCAACATCAAAACGCACCTGGAGTTTTACATCGTGCGCGGGACCGAGGGGAGACTCACCCCCCTGCTGTGGGAACTCAAGCCCGGCGACCCGGTCTTTATGGATGAAAAGATCAAAGGCCACTTCACGCTCGAAGGCATCCCCGACGGCAAAGACCTGGTCATGGTCTGCACGGGGACCGGCCTGGGGCCGTTCATGTCGATGCTGCAAACCTATCGCGCGACCGGCCGGTGGCGACACCTCATCCTGATCGAGGGTTGCCGATACGCCCGAGACCTGGGCTACCACGACACACTGGCCGGGATCGCAGCCGAGGACGGCTCGGTGATCTACCTGCCGACCGTGACACGCGAACCGGACGACGCCCCCTGGCAAGGCCTGCGCGGCCGGGTCCACGATTTACTCAAACCCGACACGTTCCAGAAACACACGGGGACCCCGCTGGACCACAACCAGTGCCACGCCCTGCTCTGCGGAAGCCCGCAGATGATCGACCAGGCGGCTGAACACCTCAACGGCCTCGGCTTCGTCACACAAGACCGCGAACACCCCGACGGCAACCTGCACTTCGAGCGGTATTGGTGATTTAAACATATAGAAGGGCTGCACAAAGTGTTTGATAAACCAAAAAGATTGGCTCCAGAACCCTATTTCAGTGCCACAACACAACTTCTTTACGAAGTAGCGTTATTCATTCGCAATAATGTAGAATCTATCTCCCCCGAACAATTATCTGACTTGGGAGATGCGATCCATAATATCCCTGAATCTTTGATTGAGTATGGATACAACTTTGATGAAGAAAACATCAGAACTCTCTATCTCCCTGAGTACGACAACAAATGGGCGAAATCTCCAGGCGACTTCTGCTTATCAGAATGTCTAGACAACTGTATTCATAATGCCAAATCATGGCATGAGCGATTAAACAAATCATAAGTCGCCGAATTTGAGAATTTTTTCACGATTGAGCACACAAGAATTCACACACTTAACCGAGGCGCGTATCATGCGGGCATGGAACTGTTATCTATCAATATCGGAATGCCCAAGCCGGTCGACATGAACGGGGAGATGGTCACGACGGGGATCTGCAAGACGCCGGTCGATGGGCCGATGATGCTGCGTGCTGGCGGGCTTGAGGGCGATGGGGTCGGGAATACCAGGCACCACGGCGGACCGGACCAGGCGGTGTTTGCGTATGCATCGGAGCATTACGATCACTGGAGCAAGACATACGGGCGAGACGACCTTGCGTTCGGCCTGATGGGTGAGAACCTGACGGTGCGCGGCTGGGTGGATGAAGACGTGTGTGTCGGAGACACCTACCGGGTCGGCCGGGCGGTGGTGCAGGTCACCGGGCCTAGGATTCCGTGTGGGAAGCTGGAACACCGGGTAGGAGCCAAGGGGTTCGCCAAACAATACGCGGACGATCGGCGGTTTGGTTTGTACATGCGCGTGCTGGAAGAAGGCGAGATCAATACGGGGGATGAGGTCACGTTGATCAAGAAAAGCCCGTCGGGGTTCGGCGTCATCGAGGCGGGCGAGTTGTTGCTGTACCGCCCGAAGGATGTCGAGGGGATGCGACGCGCGTTGGCTGTTGAGGGGTTGGCCGTACGGTTCCGCGAGAAGTTTCAGCAGCGGATCGCGGCGGCGGAAGCGGATCAATCCGCAGATTGACCGGGGTCGGTGTTATCCCGCGGCCGATACCACAGGCCGATGATCCCCTGCTCGGGCAGCACCTGCGGGCCGCGGTATCCGCCGGTATTTAGATAGATCAGGCGGATCTGGTGCGCGATCGGGTTATCGTCCTGCTCATCCATCTGTTCCAAGATCGAATCAAAGTCGACATAAAAAGTTTCGTACACGCCGACGACGCCGTAGGGCCGTAGCTCATCCAGGTCGGGGGTGGCGTCGCCGCGGTCGCCGATGAAGTAGACATCGTCTTCGAGTGTGTCGCCGAGGATGGTTCGGTCGCCCTGATTGAGTTGTTCGATCCACGAGCCGTAGGACCAGTCGCCGTCGATGACGGTGTGTTGATGGCGGATGGGGCCGGCGAAGCGTTGATAAAACGGGACGTCGCTGGTGTGTTCGGTCGCCAGGCCGACGCGCCACCACGCGGGGGAATGCAGAATGCGTTGCTCGATCATTTCCCCGGCAACGTCGGGGCTGTAGGCGGGGATGTCCGAGGGCGACGCGATACTCATGGCGGCAGACGCGACGATGTCCGTCGGCTCGGACACATTGATGCGTCCGGCACGATCCTCAACATCCAGCTCGCTGGCGTTGCCGGCAAAGAACGCCTGGTTCAGCAGGTCGGCATCCCCAAACTCCGAAGGCAGCTTGCCGAACTCCGCGCCGGGCCCCGGCCCGTACTGCGTCTGACGCCAGGCCTCGTACCGGTCGGTCACGCTTGAGCGTTGCAGGCGGGTCATCGACTGGCCGAAGAAAAACAGCAACGCCAGGATCACGAAGACCAGCGGCAGGACCAGGACGGTCTCCATCATCGCGGTGCCGTGTTGTCGGTGTGTCATAGGCATGAATCGTACTCAGTGTGTCAGCATCACGTCGGCCAGTTCCTGGACGCTGCGGAGATAATCCGCCATCTGCTGCGCCTCGTCGGGGTCCAGGCCGTCGATGACGGCGGCCCCGTCTGCGGCGAGGTCTGCGAACTTGACCCAGTCGTCGAAGTGCGAGACCGGTTCGAGCTTGGCCTGCCAGGTCTGCGTCCAGAGGTCCCAGGAGTGGTTATTAAAGACCCGAGACTGCGCGATCGCGGTGTTGTAAGGATAGGCGCGGTCGCCGTTGAATCGTGTGGGCCAGAACCCAGGCCGACTGGGCTCACGGGCGACGCCCATGAAGGTGAAGAACAGTTGCCGTGAGGCGTTGTCGTTCGGCGGGACCAAAGCATGAATAAGGTCAACCGGCGCGGGTGCGTCTTCGCTGTTGCGGTCGAAACCCTCCCAGGGGTTGTTGACATCGACATCCGTGCCGACGTT
>CBDUNP010000164.1:0-6671 GCA_965368605.1 uncultured bacterium
TGCCGGAGTTGACGAAGCGGACGACGTCGATGGAAGGCACGGCGTCGACGACGAGCTGCGCAAGCTGGGTCTCGGCCTCGGTGGGCATGCCAAAGCTGGTGCCTTTCTGAGCGGCTTTGGCGAGGGCGGAGGTGACTTCCGGGGCGGCGTGGCCCAGGATCAGGGGGCCATAGGACATCACGTAATCGATGTATTCGTTGCCGTCGATGTCGGTAACGATCGCCCCCTTGCCGGAGCGGACGGTGAGCGGCTCCCGCCCCACTGCTTTGTAGGCCCGGACCGGGGAACTGACCCCGCCGGGCATCAGGGCTTTGGCCCTGGCGAAGGCGGCGGCGGACTGGGCGTAGCGGTCGGTCTGGGAGGCGGTGGGGGTAGGCATGGTGGGATTTTAGCAGGGGCCGGGCCAGGGGGCCGAAATCCGTATAAAATCGGCGTTAACCCCCCCTCGCCCGCCTTTGCCAGCGGGGGCGGGCTTTGTTAGAATCCGGGGCTCAACTAATGTTCTGACCGGCAAGGTATATACCCCCAGCTTCGGCCTCCATACCGTTTGGGTGGTGAAAGAGAGACCCACAGATGGCAATCACCGCAGAGAAGAAGACACAGCTCATCAGCGAGTTCCAGCGGAACGAGAAGGACTCGGGCAGCCCCGAGGTCCAGGTTTCGATCCTCACGGAACGCATCAACAACCTGACCGAACACCTTCGGTCGCACAAGCACGACCACCACTCCCGCCGTGGCCTGCTGCAGATGGTTTCGACCCGTAACCGCCTGCTGCGTTACCTGGCCCGAACGAACCGCGCTTCGTACCAGACGCTGATCGGGCGCCTGGGTCTACGTAAATAAAATAAAGCACGCCGTCCCTGCCTCGGGCGTCGTGCCCGGGGGACCCCGGAACAGCTGGGGGGATACCGGGGGTCAGACGGCAGGCGACCCGCGACGCCGCCCGATGCGATATCGAGGCAAGCCCATCCAAACCGGCACGCGTCACAGGCCATCTGCCTTCTGCTTCCTGAATCGGGGACGGACACGGGTTTTCCGCACACACACAGGCCGAGCGGACCACCTACCAGATCAAGCATCAATACAGGCCAGAATCCAAAGAAGGAAGCAATCAAGATGACCACGCACCGCGTTGAAATGGAACTCGGCGGCCGTACCCTAAGCATCGAGACCGGCAAGATCGCCAAGCAGGCAGACGGGGCTGTGCTCGTGCAGTACGGCGAGACCGTTGTGCTGGGCACGGCTGTCCACGCCGCCCCCCGTGAAGGGCTGGACTTCTTCCCGCTGACCGTGGACTACCGCGAGAAGCTCAGCGCGGCGGGCAAGTTCCCAGGCGGCTTCCGCAAGCGTGAGGGTGCCCCGAACCAGAAAGAAATCCTGACCATGCGGAACATCGACCGGCCGATCCGGCCTCTGTTCCCCAAGGGCTATAAGGACGAGGTCCAGATCCAGTGCTGGGTCATGGCGGCCGACGGGCAGAACGACCCGGACGTCCTGGCGGGTATCGCCGCCAGCGCCGCGCTGTCGATCAGCTCAATCCCATTCGAAGGCCCGGTCGGCAACGTTCGGCTTGGTCGGGTTGATGGCAACCTGGTGGTGATGCCAACCGCGGCACAGAACGAGTTTTCCGACCTGGACCTGCTGCTTTGCGGTCACAAGGACGGGCTGAACATGATCGAGGTCGGGGCCTACGAGCTTCCCGAGGACGTTGTGGCCGCGGCGATCGAAGAGGGTTTTGAGCACGTCAAAGCCATCGCCGGCCTGATCGACCAGCTGGTCGCCAAGTGTGGCCAGGAGAAGGTCAATACCACCCCAGCGATCCCCGAAGACATCGTTCAGACCGTCAAGGACAAGCTGTCCGGCCCGCTTCAGGCGGCCAAGACAACCGAAGGCAACAAGGCCGACCGTCAGGTCGCGGTCAAGACCGCGATCAACGACTTCCTCAAGGCCGAGTTCCCCGAGCCCGGCGAAGACGCGACCTATGCCCAGCACAAGAAGGCGGCCGAGCGTCGCAAGTTCGCCAAGGAAGCGATCCACGACCTGGAAGAAGACATCACCCGCGTGATTATCCGAGGCGGCAGCCGGACCGACGGCCGCAAGTTCGATGAGCTTCGGAACATCGAGAGCGAAGTCGCGATCCTCCCCCGCGTGCACGGGTCGGCGCTGTTCACCCGTGGCGAGACCCAGGCCTTGGTCACCTGTACCCTCGGTACCGGCAAGGACGAGCAGATCGTCGACGGGCTGGGCGATGAGTATTCCGAGAAGTTCTACCTGCACTACAACTTCCCGCCCTTCTCGGTCGGCGAAGCCAAGCGGATCACCGGCCCGAGCCGACGCGACCAGGGCCACGGCAAGCTCGCTGAGAAGGCGCTGGCCCCGGTGATGCCTGAGGTCATGGACTTCCCTTACACCATCCGTCTGGTCAGCGACATCATGGAGTCCAACGGCTCGTCGTCGATGGCGTCGGCGTGCGGCGGGACACTGGCGCTGCTGGACGCGGGCGTGCCGATCAAGGCAGCGGTCGCGGGGATCAGCATCGGCATGATCAAGGCCGACGAGCCCGGGCAGGAAGATGTGTACCTCACCGACATCCAGGGTGAGGAAGACCACTTCGGCGATATGGACTTCAAGGTCACCGGCACGAAGAACGGGATCACCGCGATCCAGCTGGACCTTAAGATCCGTGGCCTGAACATGGACCAGATCCGCAAGACGTTTGTGCTGGCCAAGACCAACCGTCTGCAGATCATCGATAACATCCTGGCGACGATCCCCAAGCACCGGGACGAGCTGAACAAGTGGGCCCCACGGATGCTCAGCACGAAGATTCACCCGGACAAGATCGGCAAGCTGATCGGCCCGGGCGGCAAGCAGATCCGAGCCCTGGAGGCCGACACCGGTGCCAAGATCGAGATCGAAGAAGACGGCACGATCTACGTCTCGGCGGTCGGCGGCGGCAAGGCCGAGCGTGCCATCGAAGAGATCGAAAAGATCGGTGCCGAAGTCAAGGTCGGGCAGATCTATAACGGTAAGGTATCTACAGTCAAGGACTTCGGTGCATTCATCGAGGTCATCCCCGGCCAGGACGGACTGTGCCACATCTCCGAGCTGAAAGACGGTTACGTCGAGAAGGTCTCGGACGTGGTGAAGGTCGGCGACAAGGTGCGGGTCAAGGTCCTGCTGATCGACGATCAGGGCCGAGTGAAGCTGTCCATCCGGGCGGCTGAGATTGAAGAAGCGTCAGAAAAAGAAGAAAACGCTTCCGTTTAACAGAAAAATAGTTTAATATCGGACACGGTGAGTCAGGGCCAAGGCCCCGGCTCGCCGTGTTCGACTTTGCGCTCGGTGTAAAATATGTTAAATTAGGCAACATTGGGGCGGCTTCCTATCAAAATCAGGCCGTCCCTAAAATCAGTTCCCGCCCCTTGGGGCTAAGTATCGGATGGGCGTGATGCCCGAGTCAACGTTTTCAATTTTTTCATTAGCAGGAATCAGTTTCATTTCTTCTTAAGGCATTGGGTGAGGATTCACCCCGTAGGTAACAAGTTGTTTTGTTGTTTACGAATTGATGTTTCATTTCTGTATCCGTGTTCCTCGTTCACATTGAGGAGATAGACAATGCCGACGACTCAAGGACAAGTTAAGTGGTTCGACCCCAAGAAGGGGTATGGTTTTATCACCGGCCCCCAAGGCCAGGACGTTTTTGTCCACTACAGCCAGATCCAGGGCGATGGGTTCCGCTCACTGAAAGATGGCGAAGACGTGAACTACGAACTGATCGAGGGCGACAAGGGCTGGCAGGCCCGCACCGTGGAGCGTGCGATGGCGTCAGCCGAGAGCCAGACCCATCAGGCGGCCCACTAAACGCCTGCGGAATAGCCTGTGTTCGCTCCCGGGAAACTCCCGGAACAGAAGCAACCAACCGCGGTCGCATCCGTGGTACCAAGGCAGCGGTTCGGCAAGACCGGCCGGGCCAAGACGTGACACAACCCCCGGGCGGGGCTATCTTCGTCGCCGATGTGGTCATACCTGTTTATAGGCTTGGGTGCCGGTGTGTTGGCGTCGATCCCGATCGCCGCGGTCTGGGGCCGACGCACCGAGCGGCGTGTCCGTCAGCTTGAGCTGCGGGCCCGGGCGGCCGAGCGCCTGGCCGAGCTGGGCACCCTCACCGGCGGGCTGGCCCACGAAATAAAAAACCCCCTGTCGACCGTCGGACTGAACGTTCAGCTGCTTCAGGAAGACGTGCACGATCTTTCTGAGGACGCCGGGCTGACCCAATCGCATCACGAGGGGCTGGTGCGTGTGCACCGTCGGCTGGAATCGTTGAGCCGGGAGACGCACCGGCTGCGCGACATCCTCGAAGACTTCCTGCGTTTCGCCGGTCGGGTAGAACTGGACACGCAGGCAACCGACCTGCACACGACCATCGGCGAGCTGATGGACTTCTTCGAGCCGCAGGCCAACGAAGCCAACGTGAACCTGCGTTCACAACTCCAGGCCGACCCCGCCACACTTCAAGCCGACGCGGGCCTGCTTAAGCAAGCACTGCTGAATCTGCTGATCAATGCGGTGCAGGCCATGACCCAGGCGCGCGAGAAGAACCTGCCCCATGGCGGAGCGGATGAACTCATCGTCCGGACCGAACGCGGCAAGACCCTCGGCGGCGAGGAGCTGCGCATCCACATCACCGACACCGGCCCGGGCATGACGGCCGAGGTCGCCGAAAAAGTCTTCCAGCCCTACTTCTCGACCAAGCGCGGCGGCACGGGCCTGGGCCTGCCGACCTCGCGCCGCATCATCGAAGAACACGGCGGCCATCTGACCGTCCACGCCGACCCGGGACGTGGGACGGATTTTGTGATTTCGCTGCCGGTGTGAGGGGGTTAATGCCATCGTGCCGAACGTCGCGGCTTACCGCGATCCAAGGCCTCGAGTGTCATCAGGGCCATTCAATGTAGGGCGTTCGAATGAAACCGTCACTGAACGATCAAGCTTTTTCCGATGACTTGCCGTTAGTCTGCTGGAACAAACGCAGGCTATGCGGCGCGGCTTCCATATCAATTCTTATGATTGCGATACCGGTCCAATATGTGTTTCGTTCAGATTTATTTAGCTACCTCACCGGCATGACCATGCTCGTTGCTATATGGATTGTACTCAAACAGTTTGAAAGAGAACTCAATAAAAAGCCTAGCGATTGTCGTTATGCGTCAAAGTGTGACATGGCACTGGTATTTGTTATCTCAATATTGAACGTTGTGCTGAGGATTATTGATCTCGGTGCATAAACTCGCCTGAGCCTCCGCGATCAAAGCCGAGGAGCCATCAAGCGTTCTCGTTTATGCGTTTAGACACTAATGAACGTGGAATGAGTAGGCGACCGTCCGCTTACTCGCTGGTCGCGTCCTGGAGGCCTTCGCCGACGGCTTCGATGTCTTGGCCTGCGCCGTGGAGGGTGTTGCAGCCGGCGATGGCGAGGACGAAGGCGGTGGTCAGCAGCAGGGACAGGGTCTTCTTGAGCATGATGGATTCTCCGGCAGGGTCGGGCTGAGGGCGCGACGCGATTTCTGTTTGGCCGACACCGCCCTGCCCACGTCGGGCAACCCTGCGGCGTCTTGACGCTGATCTTTATCGGACAGACCGGCCCCTGGACTCGATTTTCGCCCCCCATTCAACTCCACCACCACGCCAAAACCACACCCCCACAGCTATCAAAAGACTGAATTACCATTATGGCTTTTCTAGAAAAGCCTTTATAGATTCGGGCGGGAGATTGGTTCCGGTCGGCCCCGGTTCGGTCCGGTTTATCCCGGTTCAACCCCGTGGACCCTGGGGCCTGTCGTGTTTCGGCGGTGGATTATCTGGGGATTTGTCGGGATGCCCGGCGTGGGTGACGCTGCCTTATGGCTTAGCAGAGGCGACCTCGGTCATGAAGGCGCGGGCGTGTTGGGTGAGGGTGGGCCAGTCGGCGGCTTGGACCAGGTCCATTTTCAGCAGGCTGGTGCCGACGCCCAGGCAGACGGCCCCGGCGGCGAAGTGCTCGGCGATGGTTTTTAGCGTGACCCCGCCGGTGGGCATGAGTTTGAGGTGAGGCAGCGGCGCCAGCACGTCGCGGATGTAGCTGGGGCCGCCGATCCGGGGGGCGGGGAAGACCTTGATGATGTCACCCCCGGCCTCCCAGGCGCTTTGGATCTCGGTCGGGGTCAACGCCCCGGGCAGGCAGGGCAGGCCAAGATCATGACTGGCTTGGATGACGTCGGGCTTGAAGGTCGGGGTGACGATGAACCGCGCTCCAGCGTCGGCGGATCGCTTGACCGCGTCCGTATCAATCACGCTGCCCACGCCGATCAGCACCCGGTCGCCAAGCTCATCGGCGATCTGGCGGATGACTTGCAGGGCGTTGGGGGTGGTCAGCGGGACCTCCATGACATCGACCCCGCCGGAAGACATCGCTCGGGCGGCTTCAATCAGGCCGGTATCGGTCGAGGCCCGCAGGATCGCGACGACGCCGGTGGCTTCGATCTGTTGGGTGATATGGCTATGGGGGGTTGTGTCCATGCAAGACTCGCTGATGCAAGGTGGGATGAAGGCTTCGTTTAATTTACGGGGGGCGTGCACTTTACTGTGCCCACGTTCTTAGAATGTGGGCTTCGCTCAATCTTTACGGTCAT
>CBDUNP010000165.1:0-6669 GCA_965368605.1 uncultured bacterium
GAACCCTCAACATTCAGCTTGGAAGGCTGACACTCTACCATTGAGTTACACCCGCGGGGTGTATTGCTAATGCTTGCATTCTAAAGGCTTGTGGCTGCTCGTTCAATCCGGTTGTATGGGCTTGATCTCCAGGGCTTTGGCGGCCGAAACCATCAACCGGACGTAATTCTATCACTAGTGTGGGTGAGCGCCTACAGGCGACCGATGGGCGTTTGGTCTTTGTTTCCATCAATATTCAGCCAGGCCATTGGGTGAACAAGGCGGCCGGCTGAGTCTGTTAATTTTGAGAGCATCGGAATAGTCGATGCAATACCCCGGTTGTATGGGCGTTAACTGTGTAGCTATTCGTGCGCGCGTAAGGATGGGCGGCAAGATGATTTGTTCTCAAGAGGTTGGCGTGTGTCGACGGTGCTCGGTCCCGGCTGTCAGAACGGGTACGGCGTTCACGGCCAATTGGCTTGCCAGCCAGGCACTTGTGTGCGTTTTCTCGTGACGGAGTCATGTTGTGCCGCGCCAGGGGCACCGGGTTATAATGCGGCCTTCGGATTTCATATTTACTTTCGGTGAGACCCTGTGAAGCAGCGATTTGGATACATATCGGTGGCCTGTGTGCTCGCTCTGCTTGCGGGTGTGATCGGTTGGAAGGTCTGGCAGCAGTTGGCGGACACGGCCGGAGAACGTCAGGCGATAAGCCGGGCTGTCCCGGTGGAAGTCGCGGCGATCGAACGGGGTGCGATTGAACTACGCCGCACATTCAGCGGGACGCTCGAATCCCTGGCGCAGTTCAGCGTGGCCCCGAAGGTGGGGGGGCGTGTGGAGCACCTGGCGGTGGACCTGTCTGACGAGGTCGAGAACGGCTCGGTGGTCGCGACCCTGGACAGTGATGAGTACGACCAGGCGGTGTCGCAGGCCGAGGCCGATCTGAAAGTGGCCGAGGCGAACCTGACCGAGGCCCGCAGCGCGCTGGAGATCGCGGAGCGTTCGATGCAGCGTCAGACGGTGCTCTCGGAGCGTGGCGTGGCGTCGGAGGCGCAATTCGATACGGCCAAGGCCGAGCAGTTGGCGGCGACGGCCCGGGTCGCGGTCGCCGAGGCGCAGGTTGTACGAGCCCGATCGGCGCTGCAGACCGCACGGATCCAGTTGGGGTACACCCAGGTCCGCGCCACGTGGAGCGGCGGTGATGATAAACGCCTTGTATCGGAGCGGATGGTCGAAGAGGGGGACACGGTCGCGGCGAATACGCCATTAATGTCGATCGTGGAGCTAGACCCGATCCAGGCCGTGTTGTACGTCGCGGAGCGAGACTACGCCCAGCTTAAGCCGGGCCAACCCGTGACGCTCTGGACCGACGCCTATCCGGGCAGGCAGTTCGCGGGGGAGGTCGCGCGTGTATCGCCCGTGTTCCAGTCCAGTTCCCGGCAGGCGCGTGTCGAGCTGTCGGTGCCGAACCCCGATCGATTGCTCAAGCCGGGGATGTTCATCCGTGCGGAAGCGGTGTTGGGGGGGGCCGAAGACGCGACGATCGTGCCCGCGGAGGCGATCGTGATGCGTGCGGACCAGGCGGTGGTGTTCGTCGTGGATGAAACGAAGAAGACGGCTCGGCTGCATCCGGTCCAACGGGGGATCGCTGACGGCGGGCGTGTGCAGGTAACCGGGGAAGGGATTGTCGGACGTGTGATCACGCTTGGTCAGCAGTTGCTGGACGACGGCTCGCCGATCATGCTTCCCGATGACGCCGAAGCCCAGGCCCCGGTGCGGGAGGCCGAGGCCGGATGAATCTACCGCGTCTAAGTGTGCGTCGCCCGGTGTTCACGACGATGGTCACGCTGATCGTCGTGGTGTTAGGCGCGGTCGCTCTGGGCCGGCTTCAGATTGATCTGCTGCCGAACATCGACGTGCCACGGCTGACGATCCGCACCGGTTACGAGGGCGCGAGCCCCGAGGTGATGGAGCGGCTGGTCACGCAGATCGTCGAAGAGATCGTCGCGACCGTGCCCGGCGTCGAAGAGATGACCTCGACCAGCTCCGAGGGCAGCAGCAACGTGCGCGTCAGCTTTGCGCCGGGGACGAACATCGACACCGCCGCGATCGACGTGCAGGGCCGGCTCGAAGATGAGCTTAACGAGTTCCCCGACGACATCGCCCCCCCGCGTGTCAGCAAGTTCGACATCGCCAGCTTCCCGATTGTGATCATCGGCATCTCAAGCGACCTGGACCCTGTCGAGTTAACGGAGCTGGTCGAGGACCAGATACGCTACCGGTTCGGGCGGATCCCGGGTGTGGCTCAGGTCGACCCGTGGGGCGGGTACAACCGCGAGGTGCGGATCGAGTTGGACCCGGACCGCATCAAGGCGCTGGGGCTTCCGTTAAACGGGCTGCTGGCAACGATCCGTGACGCGAACCTGGACCTGCCGACCGGCACGATTGAGCAGGGGCGCTACGAGGTCACGCTGCGCGCCCCCGCAGAGTTCGAGGATATCGAAACACTCAAGGGGCTTGTGGTGGCCGTGCGCGACGGCGTACCGGTCACGCTGGGGCAGATCGCCGACGTCCGGGACACCTACGAAAGGCTGACCCGGATCGTGCGTGTCAACGGCAAGCGCGGGCTTCGGCTGGCGATCCGCAAGGAATCCAACGCCAACACCGTGCAGGTCGCCGAGCAGGTGCTCGCCGAGATCGAAGCGATCAACCACGACTTCCCACAGGCGCACCTCGTTGCCGTGAGCAATCAGGGCAACTTCATCGAACGCTCGATCGCCAACGTTGCACGCAGTGTGTTGTACGGCGGTGCGCTGGCGGTGTTGGTGCTGCTTTTTTTCCTGCGGAACGTGCGCAGCACGATGGTGATCGCGATCTCGATCCCCATCTCGATCCTGGCGACCCTGGCCGTGATCTATATCACCGGTCTGACGATCAACCTGATGACGCTCGGCGGGCTCGCGCTGGGGGTAGGGATGATGGTGGACAGCTCGATCGTGGTGCTCGAAAACATCTACCGCCGCCGCGAGCAGGAGCACGATGAGCCGGCCGCGGCCGCGGTGAAGGGCACGGAGGAGGTGGGCGGGGCGATCATCGCAAGCACGATCACCACGCTCGTGATCTTCCTGCCGATCATCTTTGTCCGGGGCGTGACGGGGATGTTGTTCAAGGAGTTCGCGTATGTCGTGGTGATCTCGCTGGCGTGTTCGTTGTTCGTAGCGCTGACGATGGTACCGATGCTGTCGTCGCGTTTGTTGAAACAGCCCGTGCGGGGTGGGGGAGTGCAGGGGGCACCGTCATGGCTTCGTCGAGCGGGGGCTGCGGCGCAGCAGTTGTTTGACGGCCTGGATGACTTCTATCACGGCATCCTTGACGGAACACTTCGACATCGGGCGGTCACCGTGGTCGGGTCGTTCCTTTTACTTGGGCTTAGCGTCCTGCTCGTGCCATTCATCGGGTCTGAGTTCCTGCCACCGAGTGATGAGGGCGAGGTCGATGTATCCGGTGAGATGGAGATCGGCACCCGTTTGGACCTGGTGGACCGGCAGACCTTGAAGATCGAAGAGGTGATCAACGAGACGGTGCCCGAGGCGGTGGCCCTGATCGCCAATGTCGGCAGTTCGGGCTGGCGGCCGGACTCCGGCGCACGCGGATCGATCGATATCACACTCTCGCCGTCCACGGAACGGCAGCGGACGAACACGCAGGTCGCCGAGGACCTTCGCCAGCGTCTGGAGGGCACGATCCCGGGGATGGTGATCCGCACGCGCGCGCCCGAAGGGCAGAACCTCTTGGATCGGATCCTGCCGGACGGCGGCGGGCTTAATGTCGAGGTGCGCGGCTACGAACTGTCGACGCTGGATGCGCTGGCCAACGAGGTCGCCCGGCACATCGCCGACGTGCCGGGTGTGACGGACGTGGACCCGGGCCGACGCACGGGCGTGCCCCAGGAACGGATCACCGTCGACCGTGCCAAGGCGGCCGACCTGGGCTTGAGTGTCCGGCAGATCGCCGAGGCCATGGAAACCGCTATATCCGGCAGGCTCGCCGGGGAGTACCGCGCCGCGGGCAACAGCTACCCGATCCGCGTGCAGCTTAAAGATGCGCAGCAGCTCTCGCTGGATGAGATCCTTAATCTGACGCTAAGCACGTCCGGCGGGCAGAACGTCGCGCTGCGCAACCTCGTGACGATCGACTCGGGGCGAGGCCCGATCCTGATCGACCGCAAGGAACGGCAGCGCACCGTGACCGTGGAGGTGAACGTCGGAGACCGCGACCTGGGTTCGGTCGCCGCGGATATCCGTGCCCGGCTCGACGAGATCCCTCGCCCCGTTGGCTACGACCTGACCGTGGCGGGCAGTTACGAGGAGCAGCAGGAATCGTTCCGCGAGTTGTTGTTGAGTATCGGCCTGGCGCTGATGCTCGTGTACATGGTGCTCGCCAGCCAGTACGAGTCGTTGCGAGACCCGTTTGTGGTGATGCTGTCGGTCCCGATGGCGGCGATCGGCGTGCTGGTCACACTCTTTATCACCGACACCACACTCAACGTGCAGAGTTACATCGGCTGCATCATGCTCGGCGGGATCGTTGTGAACAACGCGATCCTGTTGGTCGATCAGGCCGGCAAGCTGCGTGTGGAAAATAAGATGCACGCGCATGACGCGGTGGTCCTCGCCGGGCGTCGCAGGCTCCGTCCGATCCTGATGACGTCGGCGACTACGATGCTTGGGCTTCTCCCGTTGGCGCTTGGGATCGGTGAAGGTGCCGATGCGCAGGCCCCGTTGGCGCGGGCGGTGATCGGGGGGCTGCTGGTATCAATGCTGATCACACTCGTACTCGTACCGGTGGCGTACACGCTGATCCACCCCGACCGAGGCCACCCGCAGACACCGGGGGGTGCCGTATGAGCGGGGCGGTGAAGTCACGGGTTCGGTGGACCGGGGTATCTTTGGCCTTGCTTGGGTTCGGTATCCACGGGTGTACCGCGCCGGAAGAGGCCGCATTTTATCAGCCCGATTGGGATAAGCATCTGGCGCGTGCCGACCGTGACGAGCCCGACTTGCCGGCCGTGCCGGGCATCGAGCCTTCAAACCCCGGCGTATGGATGGAGGGCAAGTTTGATGGCGAAGGCCCGATAGAGCTGTCCATCGAAGAGGCCACTGTGCTCGCGCTGCGCAACAACCGTGACCTGGCGGTGGAGCAGCTCACACCGGTGATCACGGGCACCTACGAAAGGATCGAGCGCGGTGTGTTCGACCCGGAGTTGTTCGCCGAGTTTCAATACGTCGAGGAAACCGCCAGTGAGATCGACCGTGGCACCGGGCAGCAGTTCTCGGTGGACAGCAACGAGTCCGAGGCCGTCGCCGGTGTGCGTCAAGGGCTTCCCGGCGGTACGGATGTTGAGTTATCCGTGTCGCAACGGCGCGACATCTCCAACCGTGCCCCCGAACAACAGGACGCCCGGCTGGGCCTGACGGTGACGCAGCAGTTATTGCGCGGCGCCGGCCCGGCGGTCAACCTCGCACGGGTCAAGCAGGCCGAGCTGGACACGCGCGCCTCGCGGTACGAGTTGCGTGGTTATGCCGAGTCGCTGCTGGCTCAGGTCGAATCGACTTACTGGCGATATACGTTGTCGCTTGAGCGGATCGCGATTTATCAGGAGTCGCTGGATATCGCACGCCGACAACGCGACGAGGTCGAGCAGCGTATCGAGGTAGGCGCTTTGGCGAAGACCGAGGGGGCGGTCGCCCGTGCCGAAGTCGCGCTGCGTGAGCAGGCACTGATCGATGCCCGCAGCGATCTGGAAGCGCAGCGGCTACAGTTGCTGCGGTTGATTAACCCGACGCACGACTTCGGCCGAGAGTTAAGCCTGACCTCCGCACCGGAGCTGAATGCCGAGCCGATCACCGATCTCGGTGACCGGCTGTTACTGGCCGAACGCATGCGGCCCGACCTGTCGGAGGCCCGGCTTCGTCTTGAACAACGTCGGCTGGAAACCATCATCACGCGCAACGGCGTGCTGCCCCGCCTGGAAGTCTTCATGGCTCTGGGCAAAACCGGTTTCGATAGCACGATCCGGGACTCTTTCCGGGCTCTGGACGACGACGCCTATGATCTTGCCGCCGGCGTGCGTTTCAGCCAGCTATTAGGCAACGATGCCGCCGAGGCACGCAACGAAGCCGCCTACCTCTCACGCCGTCAATCCGCGGAAGCGGTCGATAACCTCCGGCAACTGATCCAACTGGATGTGCGTCTGGCTGCGAACGAAGTGGAACGATCACGCCAGCAGATCCGCGCCTCGCAGACCACGCGAATCTTACAAGAGGACACCGTCTGGGCCGAGCAAGAGCGCTACGCCGTCGGTTCGAGTACGGCCCTGCTTGTCGCGCAGGCGCAACGCGACCTGCTCGAAGCACAGATCGCCGAAGTCGAGGCGGTGATCGCCTACCGCCTGGCGTTGATCGATTTGTATGTCGCCGAGGGTTCATTGCTGGATCGGCGAGGGTACGTGTTTAAGTAGCACATGGCCTTGCTGAACTTCGCTGACTCAGACATGGCATACATCCGGCATTCGCCCGGGAGACCCTGAATGCTTTGGGCCCTGCTGGGCTTGTCGTGGGTAGGAATCACATAAATGAGCGATTGATGTGATGGGTGACGCTTCGTCAGCAGGCGGGTAAGATGGTTCTA
>CBDUNP010000166.1:0-6644 GCA_965368605.1 uncultured bacterium
ACTATATAACTATACAGCACAAAATGACAATTAATACCATATAATCCATGATATAATAGCATAAAACAACAACTCTGTCGGCGAGTGGTCCTACAACGGGCCACTCACCGATGAGTGCCAGCATCCGTAAGATCCTGCTATCATACGTCCGGGCTTGAACGAACTCATAGCTCCACACGTGATCCTAACGCCGGGGAGAAGCCGAACGCACGAACCATTGTTGAGCCACACCCGCCCCAGTCTGGCCGATACAACTTGGCAGCGACTGTCAATACATCCCGCGTAACCATCTTTGCCTATAACGATCCCGATACTCGACAGCTCGAGTCCGGAATCGCCTTCGCCTATTCACGCCGTAGGTTCAATGAGGTATCGTTTAAGGTCTCATTGTCTACGCCAGACTGACACAGCTAAATGATGGTCGCCGAGCATGATGCCTACACCAGGCACCACCTCTGTGTTTTACTGCGAACCTTCACTGGATGGTCAGCTTGGGGCGATGTTTCGCTGCAGACATCATACGCCCCACTTCTTCCGTGACACCTCCACGGGTTCCAGCTCGACACCGTCGGCCCAAAACTCGGTGTGGGTCTTGGGCTCTTTACCCGCCCAACGCTCGTCGATGGGTTCACTGGCGAGCTGATGGCGTGTGTCGCAGCTAATACGATATTTATTTGTCATATTGGTAAGCGAGGCGTGCATGATGAACATATTCAGGATCACGACATCGCCAGGCTGAAACGTTGTCGATGCCCAGCGCCCGCCAAACTTGTCAACGAGTTCCGCCGGGTCGTTGCTGAAGTAACCACAGGTCTTGTCACGATCAACATCGGTGTGGCCGTAGGTATCAATCACCTTTTGCCACTTGTTGGAACCCAGGCAGATCGCCAGCGGCCCCATGTCCGGGGTGATCGTGCCCAGCGGCGTCCAGCAGGTGTAGAGATTCTGGGTGCCCCGTCCCATGTAGACCACGTCGTAGTGAATCGTAGAGCCGCCGCCGGGCCCGGCTGTGCGTAGCCACTGGAAGTTGTAGCTCATCGATTCGCCGCCGAGCAGACGATCGAAGAATCCCATGGCCCGCTTGCCATAGACGACTTGGCGCAGTGATTCCTTCTTCAGGTGTTCACGGTCCCGCACGGAAGAGGTGTCGATACCGTCCGGGTTCGGATTGACCACGCCCTCCATCAGCGGCGCATCCGGGTCCAGCTTGCCACGCCCGGACATCACTTCAAGGATGTCACGCCTGGCCTTGACTACGGCTTCGGGATCGTGAAGGTTACGAAGGAGCAAGAACCCGTCTTCATTGATCTTCTGCCGTAGCGCTTCCGTGTCGTCGAGGATGTCGTTCGCATCCTCCATCTGGAGCGTCAGGTACTTGCTTTCCGGCTCAAAACTCTGTTTCCCAATCTTCAATTCCATGGTGTCGTCTCCTGTCAGAATAAAAGGACATAGATCCATCACGACACCCCTGCGTTCGGCTCCGTTGTGTCTGCACGCGATAGCCCGTTTGCGTGACACCTTGATCGGGGAGCGGCAGACCGCCCCAGTCCCGACTCGGCTCACACAGCTGGTATTCGCTTAACACTTGGCCCACCTGGCGCAGGATGTTTACAGTAAAAAAGTTCATAACACGCTAAACATTTCATGTCAGGCTATGCTTCAATCACGTGATTGCACATAGACATAGCCGCATACTCGACTCTCTCAGTCACTCAGTAAGATTGCGCCTGCTCCCTAAAAGCCAGCACGGCATGCTTATCCGGGATCGAAGGCTGGGCACTGAATTTTGTACAGGCCAATGAGCCCGTGATGCACGCACGGCGTATCGCCTCATTCGTATCAAGCCCCTCGGCCAGGCCGACCGCCAACGCACCGGTAAACGCGTCCCCCGCCGCGGTCGTATCGACCACCTGGACCTTGACCGCGGGGACGTGTTGATGCTCGTCGGCGGTCACCCACAACGCACCCTGCGCGCCGAGCTTAACGATGACCTGCTCCGCTCCGCGATTCAGCAGCACCCGGGCAGCGTCGCAGGCGTCATCGATACTGTTGACGGGCTTCCCCGTCAGTCTCGCAAGCTCGGTCTCATTGGGTGAAACCATGGTCACCGCTCGCAGCAGCGCTTCGGGCAGTTCCGCCACCGCGGGCGCCGGGTCCAGGATCACCGGGAGCCCAAGGGCACGCGCCCGTTCAGCGGCCTGGATATTGACCGCCATCGGAGTTTCAAGCTGGAGCATCACGATGTCGATCCCGGCAAAGACTGCGTCGCCTTCGGGGAGCTTGACCTCATCATTCGCGCCGGGTCCGACCATGATCGCGTTCTGCCCGGAGTCACGGTCAAGCAGGATCACTGCGGTGCCCGTCCCCCGTGACACGGTCCGTAGCTGTGTGCAATCGATCCCCTCGTATTCCAATGAGGCGCGTAGCTGATCGCCAAAGGCGTCGTCGCCCACGCAGCCGACAAAGCGCACCGCCGCTCCCATCCGTGCGGCCGAGACCGCCGCGTTCGCGCCCTTCCCGCCCGGGGCTAGCGTCACGTCTCCCACATGGATCGTCTCGCCCGGGTCCGGCATCCGATGCATCGGCGTCACCACGTCCATATTGACGCTGCCGACGACAAGGACACGAACCCCGCACGGTGTTTCAGCAGGAAGCATCGACGCCCCCGCTGTTATCAAATCTGACTGTTGCTACGTTATTCATCATTAGCATGTGAAGATAGTAATGTAGAACTGCTTAGGCTTCACACATCATCGGTTTGATGCTATCCAACAGGTCGCGGACCTGTTTGCGTTCATGGTCACGGAATCGGTGGAACGGCTCGGCCATGTAATCTTCACACACCCCCATACAGGCAAGGACACATTTGACCCCCTTGATTGTTGAGGAGGAATATCGGCCGACTCTGTACAGCTTAGTTACGTTGATCACCAGCGAGTGCAAACGCCTGACGGTCGGCAGGTCGCCGGCGACCGCGGCGTGATACAGGTCGACATACAACTGCGGGAAGAGGTTTGCGCCGCCACAAATCCCGCCGTGGGCACCAAGCAGTGTTGCTTCGGCCAGCAGTTCTTCAGACCCGACCAGGATCGTCTTCTCCGGGTGGTCGGCGAACAGCTGGACCGCGCCATGGAAATAAACCATCTGCATGGAGCTGTCCTTGAACCCGATGACCCGTGGGTGGTCAAGGATATGCCGTAATGTGTCCAGCTCGATGTTGATTTTCGTGCAGGCGGGCATGTTGTAGAGCATCACCGGCAATGGCATCGAGCTGGTAATACTCTGAAAATACTCCAGCAGCTCGGCCTGCCCGGTCGGCAGGTAGTAAGGCGGCGCGATCACCACCGCGTCGGCACCACTACGCTCCGCGTACTTCGCCAGCTTGATCGATTCGGAGTAAGACGTGTCTGTTACTCCAACCAGCACGGGAACCCGCTTGTTCACTTGTTTGCAGGTGCGTTCAATCAGTTCGCGACGTACGCCGTAAGACAGGTTCGGCGCTTCCCCGGTGGTACCGAGGATGAACAGGCCGTGCACGCCACCGGCAAGGATGTGCTCGATCAGCTTCTCCAGGCCGGCGTGGTCTAACTGGTCTCGGCTAACGATCGGCGTCACCATGGGGGGGACGATCCCGCTGATCCGTGGGTATTCGTTTGACATAATCACTGTGTTACCTCCGGGCACCGCCTCGCGAACACGGGCCCTGTTATTTGCTGCTTCGATACACTTGCTGAACTATTAACAACCCAGGCCGAACGGCGATTGTCAATCAAGCCGCCCGATCCTGACGGAACTCATTACCCGCTGCCCTGAGGCACACGCGCTGTTTCAATCGAACCGTGACTCATCGATTGCGAACAGAGTGAAACTATTTCGTCAACCGTCGGTGCGACCTTGTCCTCATGGATCATCAGATACCGGTGCAGACCATCGGGCTGTTCATGGAAGAGCGCGATCCCCTGCTCATCGACCACGACCCGGCCCGGCTCAGATTCCTGAAAGTATCCGTGTTTCGGCCGGACCGCTTCGAGTACCGTCGCGGGGTCCCAGAGCGGGCGATCGTACGGCATCTTCATGTACTCAATGTACGCCTGCGCCACCGGGTGGTGTTCCGCCCAGGCGTAATCCGACAGGATGCTTTCGTTCGGGTACAGCATCGCGAAACCGACCTCGTACCCGCAGAACATGATCGGCACGGGGCAGTGGTTGAAGAACTTCGCGGCTGAATCGACATCGCAATGGATGTTGTATTCGCGGTTATCTATCGCCGGGTTTTCCTGGACCTCTTCACTGAAGTTCCCCGCCATGGCGACGACGCGATCCACTTTCTTTGCGAACAAGTCGTGCCCGTTTAGCGGAGAGGCCTTGTCTGGCCCGGAAGCGAGCAGTTGGGCCATATTTGTGCTGAACCCGATCATCAGCATCACGACCGAGCGGTCGGGCTGGCCGGCCAGCAGACGCCGCAACATCGGGACCGCGTCCTGGTATTCGTCGTGTTGATAGGATCGGGGGTATCTCAGGGCCCCGTGATCCTTGGCGGTGGCGACCTGCTTGATGAAGGTCCGGTCGTCGGGGGTGACGCCGTCACAGACCTTGCCGATGGGGATATCCCCACGGCCATAGAATGTATTCACAACATCGATATACACGGGCGAATAGGGATTGTCCTTGCTGCTGACCACGCCCAGGAGTTCGCACTCGCCGCGGGTCTGCATCGTGTGGATCATCGCCATCGCCAGGGCGTCGTCGATGTCGTTACCCATATCGGTATCAAGGATCAGGGGCACAGGCTTATTCAACTTTGATTTAATCATGGTAACTTGCATAGCTCGGACACTACCTCGAAAACATAAAACCAATTCATTTAATCCTGATCGAGCTTGATTGAAAGCAAACGGACCCCGCGTCGGTCGCGGTCGTAGGCGACAAGCACTCTGCCGTCCCTTGTCTGCATCGCGTGGGGGTAAGCACACCGGCCGCCGCTTGCGATCACCTTTTTGTATTCCCAGGAGCGCAATCCGTCGTCGCTGATCCACATCGCCAGCGGGTCGCGTGGGCCTCGCCCGCCGACCTTCCGGCCGGTCGGATTAAGAAACAAAGCGACCCGACCGTCCTGCAGGCGGAGTAGTTGGGCCATTGAAGACGGGTTGGGGATATCCGTCGGCCGAGCGGGTGTCCATGTCGCACCACGATCTTCACTACGCGACTCCCAGAGGTATCCGCCCCACTCGGCACGCATCAGCATGACAACCGACTCATCGTCAAGCTGCACGATCGAGGGCTCGATCAGACCCATCGGACGGTTGTCGATCTGCCCAAGCGGGAGTATCTCATCCGATGGGTCTTCTGCTGACATGAATGCCATGCTGCCATGCAGGAAGCGGGAGAACTTGTTGGTGTTAGGTTCCGGGATGGTGTTCTTTAATGCCCTGACCTGTGCTTCATCACCGGCCTTGATAATCGCTTGGATGCTGCCATGCAGCGGAGCCTCTCTTTTCTGGAAGAACGTCCCGGGGAACAGCCATCGCCCATCATTGAGCCTGATCCGTCGGCCAAGGGATGCCCGGTTGCCCAGCAGCGTGAAAGGCTGCGGCTGTGTCCAGGTGTGCCCGTCGTCCCGGGACCGCATGCGGAAGTAATACCAGGTCGTGTATTCATCCTCTGCGGGCCAGTAGGCGCCAAGCGCGATCAGTTCGCCGTCCTCCGTACGGTACAGGTTGGTCACGTGAGCCGCGTGTTGGCCCGCAGGCAGAAGCACGTGCGGCTGCGACCAGGTGGACCCGCCGTCAATCGAGCGGGCCATCAGCACGCAGTTATCCGGTGCTGGCTCTTGGTCACTGCCCGACAGCCAGGTCACCAGCAGGTCGCCGTTACCGGCCTCAACAAGATTGACCGCGCAGGCAAGCCGATATGTCACGTCCTCATGCGTCCAGCCGATGTTGCCATCGAAGGCTACTGATTCAGACACCGTAAACTCGGTGCCAGCCTGAAGCTCACCGCGCGCGCTCGTGGCCCACAAAATGGCAGAAGCAAATAATATGACACGCATCATGCTCATCCCGTGGCCTCCGTGGCGGGGATGTAGACATCCTTGCGGTTCATCGACCAAACGGTCAATCCCTCGAGCGATTTATCTGAACGCCTCGGAAGCAGGCAGCCGAACAGGTAGCCGATCACGAACATGACGAGGTTACCGATCATCCCGGTGTAGTACAGGTCAAACGGCACGGACAGCGCCTCGGGCAACCGGTCGGGGAAACGGGCGGCCATCACGGTCCATGCGGTAAAGAGAACCGTCAACACAATGCCGATCCAGACAGACCGCGCGTCGCCGCGTTTCGTAAAGAAGCCCAAGGCATACATCCCGAACAGGCCAGCCGCCAGCAGGGACACCAGGATCGCGGCGGTATCTTCAAGCGTCTTGGTCTCGACCAGGCTCAGCACCACGGCACCACTGATCATGATCACCGCCGCGATCGCGGCCGCGACCCAGGCGACCTTTAAGTAATGCTTCTCATCGCGGCCGCGCACGAAGTGTCGGCGGTAGAAGTCGGTCACGGTCACGGTAGAGATCGCGTTGATCGAGGAATCCAGCGAGCTCATCGCCGCCGCCAGCGCCGCCGCGATGACCAGCCCCGTGACGC
>CBDUNP010000167.1:0-6585 GCA_965368605.1 uncultured bacterium
TCGCGGCGGGTGCCGCTGGCGGCGATGTCGATGGCGGGGTAGGTGCGTTTCTCGACGAGTCGGCGGTCCAGGTGCAACTCCGCGTTACCCGTGCCCTTGAACTCCTCGAAGATGATGTCGTCCATCTTCGAGCCGGTATCGGTCAGCGCGGTGGCGAGGATGGTCAGCGACCCGCCGTTCTCGATCGCACGGGCCGAGCCAAAGAACTTCTTAGGCCGTTGCAGCGCGTTGGAGTCCAGACCACCGGTGAGAATCTTGCCCGAATGCGGCATCTCGGAGTTGTAGGCCCGGGCCATACGGGTGATCGAGTCCATCAGGATCACGACGTGCTCGCCGAACTCGACGTACCGACGCGCCTTCTCCATGACCATGTCGCAGACCTGGACGTGCCGATGGCTCTGTTCGTCGAAGGTCGAAGCAATAACCTCGACGTCGTCGGGCGTGTTGTTCTTGAAGTCGGTGACTTCTTCGGGGCGTTCGTCGATCAGCAGCACGATGACCTTGGTCTCGGGGCTGTTGAGGATGATGGCTTTGGCCATCTTCTGCAGCAGGACGGTCTTGCCCGTGCGCGGGGGAGCGACGATCAGTCCACGCTGGCCCCGGCCGATGGGCGTGACGATATCGACGATGCGCATCTCGATCTCGTCCGGCGTGGTTTCAAGAATCAGCCGCTGATACGGGTGCAGCGGCGTGAGGTCTTCGAAGATGTTGATGTCGTTGAGGTGGTCGGGGTGGTGGCCGTTGACCGCATCGACGCGCAGCAGCGCGAAGTACTTCTCGGATTCTTTAGGCGGACGGATCGTGCCCTGGACGACGTGCCCGGCCTTGAGCCCGAAGCGGCGGATCTGTGACGGGGAGACATAGATATCGTCGGGGCAGGCGAGGTATGAGAACTCGGGGCTGCGGAGGAAGCCAAACCCGTCGGGCAGGACTTCCAGCACGCCGTCGCCGTACATCAGCCCCTGCTTCTGGGTCTTGATTTCGAGGATCTTGAAGGTGAGGTCGTGGCGCGGGAGCGTGGCGGCGTTCTCGATGCCTTCTTCCTTGGCGACTTTCAACAGGTCGTCAAGACTCATGGCCTGGAGCGTGTGAACGGTGACGTCGCTCTTCTTGGCCTTCTCGTATCGGCGCTGCGTCTCGGCGTCGAGTTGCTCGTCGCTCTGAGGGGCACGCTTGGGTTGTTCTTTTTTGGGTTCCTGCTTGGGCTCCTGCTTGGCCTTGGGGGCAGGTGTTTTCTTCTCGGAGACGGGCGCCTCCTCAGACGTCTTTTTTACGGCGGCCTTGGTCGCCTTAGACTTCTTGGTGGTTTTCTTTTTCTTGGTTTTCTGTTTGACGTTTTCTTCCGTGGCCATGGGCGTTCGATCCTAAACGGGGTAAAGGGGGTGGTGCGGAAAGTCTGAAGCCTTCCGCGGCGGGGTACTACTGAATGAGGCCATTCATGTTAAGTGTGGCAACCCAAATAACCCAATCGGTCTGAAGGTTATTCGCGCACATCCGTGCGGGTTCAAGTGGATGATACATTGTAAAAAAAGTTGAATACGAAGGAGTAACCAGAAGGTCAAGGCGGGGTGCGGGCCCAACGGGCCGGGAGGCCAGGACAAACCTGGCAAGGATTAAGTAGGAGACACCCTGTTTAAGTGCGGTGTCGCTGGATAATCTGGGAAAGGACACGGCGGGTTTGTGCCAGGCACTGGGCCTCGTCCGCGTCATTACTAATCATATAATCGGCCCGCTGACGCTTGATGTCAAGCGGGGTCTGACTTTTATCTCGCCGGGCCAGTTCTTCATCGGTCCACCCGCGCGTCCGCTGAACACGCCGCAGACGAGTCTCAAACGGGGCATCCACAAACACCAGGGCGTCGCACTGCTGATCGATGCCTGTCTCCAACAACAGCGGACAGTCCTCTACGATCGCAACAATATCGGGCGTTTGCCGTGCCTGCCGGGCTAATTCCTCACGCTTCTCGTGGACGCGGGGATGGATCAGTGCTTCGAGGCGCTTTAATTCGTCAGGTGCATCAAACACGATCCCAGCGACCTCCCGGCGGTCCACAGTGCCATCTTCTTTGATCACCCGCCCCCCCCACCACCGGGCCAATTTCTCTTTGACTTGTGTGGATTCAAGGACTTGTTTCGCGATCGCGTCCGCGTCGATCACCGCACAATTCAACGACCGCAGTTGGCCCGCAACCAGGCTTTTCCCCGAGCCGGGGCCGCCGAGCAGGCCAATCGTGGGGATGGGATTTGCAGGCATGGGTCTAACCCGTTGGCTCTCTTGTAAATCGTATGACTGTAATAAGGCTGGCTGGATGGGTGATATAGGATACGGGCTAAAACAGTGATGGGTTTGGTTCGATCGGACTCAATGCGTATACTTTAGGGTATCGGCACAAGGCTATTTTTAACGCCCGAGTGTTGACGGGCTCGCAGCTACCGGGCCCGGCACCTTCCATACAGGTGCAATCGTGAATAGTTTAGCGGACGAACGGAAACGGAGTCTTGGCCGTGAGGGCCTGTGGCGGTGGCGTGACCACCAAACACGGCGAGGTGTGTTCAGATTTGCCCCTGATACAGTTAGGCTCCATAATTCGGCGTACGAAAATGCTTTATCCCCCCCACCCGCCGCAGCCTGCGGTCGGCCCAGCACGAGGAACGGATGGCCCGTAAAAGACGGCAACTCGGTGAGATCCTGAAACGCTGGGGTCTTATCGACGACGAGAAGCTCGAAGAAGGCCTGAAGATCGCACGCGGTTCACGCAAGCGCATCGGCGAGGTACTCGTAGACCTTGGCTACGCACAGCAGAACGATGTCGCCAAGGCGCTCGCTTCCCAGTTCGGGATGGAGTTTGTGGACCTCGACCAGCCGGACATGGTCTCCAAAGACAACCTGGAGCTGATCCCCGCCGACCTGATCAAGAAATACCTCGTCCTCCCGATGGGCAAGGACGGCAACAAGCTGAAGGTGCTGGTCCACGACCCGATGGACCTGTCCCTGATCGACGACCTCCGCTTCAGGCTCGGCGGCGAGTTGGAGCTGGCGCTGGGCGCCAAGGAGAAGATCAAGGAATACATCGAAAGCTTCATGTCCGAGACGCAGGCCTCGATCGACGAAGAGGTCCGCAAGATGACGATGGACCAGTCGCTGGACCGCGGCGCGTCGCTGGACGTGCACATGGCCGGCGAGGGCGACGACGAAGAGACCGGCGACGAAAACAAAGACGCCCAGAGCGCCCCGATCATCCGCCTGGTCGCCGAGATCATCAAGGAAGCGGTGATCACCCGGGCCAGTGATATCCACATCGAACCGTTCGCCAACCGCGTGCGGCTGCGATACCGGGTGGACGGCGTCTGCGTCGAGAAAGACGTCATCCCCAAACGCACGCAGCAGTCCGTCATCGCCCGCCTGAAGATCATGTCCGGGATGAAGATCGAAGAGAAACGCATCCCGCAGGACGGCCGTATCAAGATGAAGATCGGCGGGGAGATCATCGACTTCCGTGTGTCCGCCTGCCCGGCCTACCACGGCGAATCGGTGGTCCTGCGTATCCTGCGCCCCGACGCGGCCAAATTGGGCCTGGTCAACCTGGGTATGCAGGAAGACACCCTCGAAACATTCAAGAGCATCATCGCTCGCCCCAACGGCATCTTCCTGGTCACCGGCCCCACCGGTTCGGGTAAAACGACCACCCTGTACTCAGCCCTGTCGGAGCTGAACCGCCCGGACATCAAGATCATCACCGCCGAAGACCCGATCGAATACAACTTCAAGGGCATCAACCAGTGCCAGGTCAACGAGCACATCGGGATGTCCTTTTCCATCATCCTGAAAGCCATGCTCCGTCAGGCACCGAACATCATCCTGGTCGGTGAAATCCGTGACAAGGTCGTCGGCGAGGTCGCGATTCAGGCGGCCCTGACCGGCCACATGGTCTTCTCGACACTGCACACCAACGACGCCCCCTCCGCGATCACCCGTCTGATCGACATGGGGCTCAAGCCGTTCCTGGTCGCCAGCTCGATTCAGGCGGTCCTCGGCCAAAGGCTGGTCCGTATCCTCTGCGACCACTGCAAGGAGCCCGAGACGAACCCCAGCCCTAGGATTTTGAGCCTGTGCGGGTTTTCCAAGAGTGATCTGGAAGGGCAAACGATCTACAAGCCCGTGGGCTGCACGCGTTGCGGCGGTTCTGGGTATCGAGGCCGACGCGGGATTTACGAGTTGATGCTGATGAACTCGGAGATCCGTGAGCTGGCGTTCAACCGGGCAGCCGTGAGCAAGATCCGACAGGCGGCGATCGCCTCTGGCATGCGTAACCTGCTCGGTGACGGGAAGCTGAAAGTCCTGGAAGGCAAGACCACCCTGGATGAGATCGCCCGCATGACCCAGGTCGAAGGTACGGTCGATATCGAGGCGGATGATATGGAAGATGACGACACACTGGTCGCGTGATCCGTCGGCCAGAAGCCGAGCGATCAACTGAAACACAGGCCTGCCCCAAGGCCCACCCGGCGTTGCCGGGCAACAGGAGATAAACGTTTTGAGTTCTTCAAGTGCAAGCGAAGGCGGGAAACGCCCCCCCTCGACGATCCATATCGACCGGCTGCTGGACACCGTGGTCAAGCAGGACGCGAGTGACCTTCACCTCACGGTCAACAAGAAGCCGACGCTGCGTATCCGCGGCCGGCTGGTTGAGCTGAACACCAAGGTGCTGGAGCCCGCGGACACGGTCGCGCTGATGAAGTCCATCACGCCCGAGCGGGCGCAGAACGAATTGCAGGAAGAAGGTGGCTCCGACTTCGGTTTCGCCTACGGCGACGCGGCCCGCTTCCGTGTCTCAGTCTTCAAGCAGAAGGGCAACGTCGCCCTGGTGCTGCGGCAGATTCCTAATGAACTGCTCCCGCTGGGAGTCATCGGACTCCCCACGATCGTCAAAGACCTGATCCGCCGCCCCCAAGGCCTCTTCCTGGTGACCGGCCCCACCGGCTCGGGTAAGACGACCACTCTGGCGGCCATGATCAACGACATCAACCTCACCCTCGACCGTCACATCATCACCGTCGAAGACCCGATCGAGTACTACCAGACACACAACAAGAGCATCATCAACCAGCGCGAGGTCGGCAACGACTGCCCGAGCTTCGCCGAGGCGTTGCGTCGTGCCCTGCGTCAGGACCCGGACGTGATCCTCGTCGGTGAATTGCGTGACCTCGAAACCATCGAGGCCGCCATCCGTGCCGCGGAAACCGGCCACCTCGTTTTCGGCACCCTCCACACCAACTCCGCCGGCGGCACGATCAACCGTGTCATCGACGCCTTCCCGACCAACCAGCAGGCCCAGGTCCGCGTCCAGCTGGCGACCTCGCTCATGGCCGTACTCTCACAGCAACTGCTCAAGCGGATCGACAAGAAGGGCATGGTCGCCGCCTACGAGTTCCTCGTGGTCACCCCCGCGATCTCCAACCTCATCCGTGAGAACAAGACCTTCCGTATCGACTCGGCCATCCAGACCGGTAAGAAGTTCGGCATGCAGCTCCTGGACGACCACCTCTGGAGCCTCTACGAGAAGGGCTGGATCAGTGTCGAGGACATGATCGACAAGTGCCGAAGCCAGCCCTCGGTCATCGAGAAGATCAAGCGGGCCGGCCACTCGATCGGTCGAACCGAGCTGGATGAGGATGACGTCGACACCTCCAAGGGCCCAGACAAGGCCTAACGAACCCTTCGTCACCACCTGCAAACATTATCCAGATTAACGCTAAGCGGGGTAAGCTGGGCGCTTTTAATCGCGCTTTATTCGTACCGCGGTCGAGCCCTAAAGACCGCCACACATGGTCCCAAATCGCCGTTTAACCCGAATCAAATCGAATGAAAGAACGCCGAAATCCTTGTGTCCTTTCATATATTACTGCTTTTCATGCTTGTATCTGTGATTCTGGCCGATATAGTAATAAGTGAAGGGGGATGGGACATTCTGATGTAAAACCCGTGCAAAGCGGGCAGCCAGGACGGCCGTCGGAGTGAAATCAGTGTCCGAGAGCCAGGAACGTCAGGCTCTGCAAGAAAGGCACTTGGAAATTCGACAACTGGAAAATGACACCAGGCACGAAGCCTGACCTATGAGCCATCCGTGAACCTCCCACGATCCGGACGCTTGATAGGACCGAGTCGAACGAAACAACGAGTCAGGGCAAGATTAAAAAGAACCCAGGCATAACCGCCTGGAGGCAAACGACAGGGCACGATATCCATGGCCGAGAAACAACCATCCCTGAGCGAGCTGAAAGGCCGGAAGATCGGGCGCGTCTTGAACAAGATGGGCAAGGTCACCCGCGATCAGATCAACGAGGCCCTGGCGCTTCAGGAGAAGAAGCGGGCCCCGCTGGGTCAGCTGCTGGTCGAGCTGGGCTATGTCTCCCACGATGACGTGAACCTGGCACTGGCGGCACAGGCGGGGATGGAGACGGTCAACCTCGAAGACTTCGATCTGGTCGAGGAAGTGATCCGCGAGATCCCCTCCGAGATGGCGATGGCGTACCAGATCCTGCCGCTTAGTCACGACAAGGCATCGAACACCCTGACCGTCGCGA
>CBDUNP010000168.1:0-6508 GCA_965368605.1 uncultured bacterium
CGGAGGTGGCGTTTGCCGGCGATGATCGGGGCGCCGGGCAGGCGGTTCCTGGTGAAGACCGCGGCGGCGGCGCAGGGGACATCACTGACGATCAGAGCCATGTCGGGCTTGCCTGAAGGCTTGATCCCGCAGGTCGTGCCGGCGGCGCGGAAGCCCTTGGGATAGGTCACAGAACGGGGGGGAGATTTTGCCATGGTGATTTTGTAGCTCAAACACAGGCGTAACGAAAGCGGGTGTATCACTTGTTACATTCGGTTGCAGGTTTCGATCTTCGGACTCGTTTGGCTTATGCCTTTTAGGCCGCTATACTCGGGTTCTTCGCTTGGGCAGGTCCCGAGCGGGGCCCGCCGGCCGCACGGGTCGGCGACCCAATGTTTCCCCCTATAACCCGATCCGATTTAGGAAAGAGGCGCTCAAATGCCCGTACCGGACTACCAAACCTACTGCAAGATGCTGGATAACGCCTACGCCAATAACTTCGCGTTTCCAGCGATCAACATCACCAGCGAAGTCACCGCCAACGCCGCGATCAAGGCCTTCGCCGAGTGCAAGAGCGACGGGATGGTTCAGGTCTCGACCGGCGGCGGGCAGTTCGCCTCAGGCCTGGGCGTGAAAGACATGGTCGTCGGGGCAATCAGCCTCGCCGAGCACATCCACCGGGTCGCTGAGAAGTACAACGTCTACGTCGCGCTGCACACCGACCACTGCATGCCCGACAAGGTGGATAGCTTCCTGATCCCGCTGATTGAAGAGTCGGAACGCCGCGTTGCCGCCGGGAAGCTTCCCCTGTTCTCCAGCCACATGATGGACGGGTCCGGTTCGCCTCTTAAGGAGAACATGGATGTCGCGGTCCCGCTGCTTGAGCGTATGAGCAAGATCGGCCAGATCCTCGAGGTCGAGGCCGGTGTCGTCGGCGGCGAGGAAGACGGTGCCGCAGGCAGTGAAGACACCCCCGAAGACAAGCTCTACACGACCCCCGAAGACATGGTCGAGGTCTACCGCCGACTCGGCGAAGTCAAGGACGGCAAGTACATGTTCGCCGCGACCTTCGGCAACGTCCACGGCGCCTACAAGCCCGGCGCGGTCAAGCTCAAGCCCAAGATCCTCAAGCAGGGCCAGGACGCGCTCCGCAAGGAATACGGCGACGACGCCAAGTTCTGGCTGGTCTTCCACGGCGGCTCGGGTTCAGAGAAGCATGAAATCGAAGAAACCCTCGGCTACGGCGTCATCAAGATGAACGTCGATACCGATACCCAGTACGCCTTCACCCGCGGCGTCATCGACTACATGATGAAGAACTACGACGGCTGCCTGAAGATCGACGGCGAGGTCGGCAACAAGAAGGTCTACGACCCCCGTGCATGGATGAAGGTCGGCGAACAGGCCATGTGTGACCGCGTCATCGAGGCCTGTAACGACCTGCGCAGCGTCGGCAAGAGCCTGCTGGCCTAGTCACCTTCCTGTATTGAATTTCTTTAAACCCCGGTCAAGCTGGCCGGGGTTTTTTATTGCGCAGCTCGGAATACGTCGATGAAACAACAGGAATCTTTCCCTTATTATCCCGGTTTGGCCGGGGGGCAGATTGATTGAGTCCTCCGGCAGAGCCGGGGGCTGAGGGGGACAAGCGGAGTGACGCAGTATGCACCATGCTATGAAAATATTTGCTCTCCTGGTCACGATCACACTACTGGTCGGCTGCGGCGGCGACCGGGAGCACCCGCCGGTCAACACCGACGCGGACCGGGTGATGGAGTCTTACCTGGCCAACGTCGAGAAGATCGGCAAGCTGCTGGCGGACGTACAGAATGAGGCCGACGCCAAAGCCGTGTCGAACGACGTGCTGCTGATCGTACAGGACATGCGCGACCTGATCCCAAAGATGAAGGCCATCCCTGAGAAGGCTCAGGCCGAGACGATCAGCAAGTACCGCGTGAAGTCCCAGAAGATCAACGAACAGTTCGCCAAAGACATCACGCACTTCGTCGAGATCCCCGGCGCCAGCGAAGACCTCATCAAAGAACTCAAGAGCCTGCCGCCGATGTTTGAGGAATCTGGCGTCTCGCCCTGATTGAGCGAACGGCACTTATTTCATCGGTGACGATACCCGTTCAAGCGCCTGCACAAACCGATCGGTCATCGGCATCGCGTCGGGGTGTAAGCCGGCCTGCTCGGCTGTGAGTTCCAGCACCTCGGCAACTTCGTGCGGATCGGGCTTGAGCTGTCCCCCGGCCCATTTAGCGAAGTAACCATAAAGCGTCAGGTTGCGATCAGTGAATGCGTGTTCCCAGACCTGCTCGATCAGTTCGACGTCCAGCCCGAGTTCTTCACGGACCTCACGCACCGCCGCGGTGTCCCGATCCTCCCCGGGCTCAACCGCGCCACCGGGGAAGCAGACTTTTAAAGGTGCCGCGACTTTGTCGCTTCGGCGGATCATCAGCCACAGGCCCGCGTCGTTCTGCACGCCGACGATCACGCCGTGGACCCGGCCGTCTTTTTGTGTGGGTCGATTCATGGGAGGATTGTATCGTCGGCGGTGGGGGTCTGACTGGTGTGGTGGCGGGCGTCACTTCTCGGGGTTGGCGAACCAGATCAGCACCAGCGCGATCGCCAGCACGAATCCCCACATGGAGATGGCTATCATAGTCGCACGCCTGGATTTCTCAGCTTCGGACCAGCCGACGGGCCGGATGCCACGAAGCCAGAACGTTCCGACCGCCGCGAGGTTCACCGCCGCGATGTTGATCCCCACCAGCAGCGCGGCACCGGCCGCTAGGTCGAAGTGGCCCGCGCCGATCAATAGCCCCAAGGCGACCAGCGGCGGAAGCAACGCCACCGCCACCATCACGCCGATAAGGTTCGCCGACACCCCGGACGTCACCGCGACCGCGCCCGCCACGCCCGCCGCCAACGCCAGCGCGACGTCCGAGTATCCCACCACCGACCGGCCGGCAATCTCACGCACCTCCGGGTCGAAATCCGTGATCAGGCCCACCATGATCGCAAAGCTCAGCGCCAGGGACAGGCCGACGCCGTTGGCCCACAGCGACCGCCAGACCAGCTTCAGGTCGCCGAGCGTGGTCGCCAGCGCCAGGGACATGTTCGGTAGCAGCAGGGGGGCGATCACCATCGCGCCGATGACCACGGCCGGGGAGTCGCGGATCAATCCCACCGCCGCGATGACCGCGGACAGGAAGACCGTCAGCAAATAGATCTGGTTGATCTGCGTGCCGGGTTTGAGGTCTTCGAGCAACTCGTCACGGGCGATACGGCCGGCGGCACGGACTTTCTCGTCTTGAGCCTCGTTGCCCTCTTCATCCACCTCATCGGCACAGGCCGTGTCCGGGTCGGGCACGATCGCGGTGGCCTCCAACACCACCGCGCGGAACTTCCCGTTGTCGCCGTATCGCTGCTTGAGCTTGTCCAGTACAAGCTCGATCGAGTCGCCTGCCAGCAGCAACGATACCGCGCGCCGGTTGTCCAGCGCTGAAGTCGTCACAGCGTCGATCAGTTCCACGTCCTCGCCGATCCATTCGACCAGGTCGGAATCGTCGTCTGGCGGCAGCGTGATATCGATTCGGCGGTAGTGCATGGGGCCTCTGTGGAGTTAGTTGTCTCAAACCTGGGCATATACAAGCGGATTGGAGGGCGATGCATGTGAGTCCGCATCTCTCTTGATCGGGAATGTTCAACAGGCCTCTGATAAAAAGTGCCACCCTTGGGGATCGCCTCAAGCTGGCATCCATGCTCCCCGGCTTGGCCTGAATACTTCTATCCTGCCATAGGTTACAATTATATGCCATCCCAGCAGTGCTTCAGGTTTGGCGCAGGCTACTAAACGAAACGAACAATCAGGACCCTACCATGGCTATCGATTCAAAAGTCCAGGACGCGATCAACAAGCAGATCAACCACGAGATGACCGCCGCTTACAACTACCTGGCGATGGTCGTCTACTTCGAGCAGATCAACCTCGCGGGGTTCGCCTTCTGGATGCGAAAACAGCACGAGGAAGAGCTCGAGCACGCCTCCAAGCTGTTCCAGTACCTGCTGGACCGGGGCGGGAAGATCGAGTTGGACACGATCCCCAAGCCCTCATCCGATTTCGGTTCCGTGGCCGAAGTCTTCGAGACGGCTTTGAAGATGGAGCAGGCCAACACCGCCTCGATCAACGAGGTCTACGCCTTGGCGAAACAGGTCAACGACTACGCGACCCTCAGCCACCTGCAGTGGTTCCTGGACGAGCAGGTTGAGGAGGAGAAGACGATGGACGAGACACTCGGGCTGGTCCGTTTTGCTGGGGATGATAAGAGTGCCCTGTTGACGCTGAACAATCAGATGGCCAAGCGGCCCGATGAGGGCGACGCGGCTGGCTGATTTCGCCCCGAGTATGACAATCACTTACCAGATCTTCGCCGACCCCTATAAAAAGGGGCCGGCTTTTTCTTTATCGGGCCGCGCGTCACCGGGGGTATTTCTCATCCAGTTAATAGAAAGCCGACGGATTGTTAATAATGTGTTAACAGCAATGCTATGCCCAACACACATAAAGGTATCGCGGGTATATCTTACGCGCTGTTAATGGGAATTAACTCATACACTCACTTATGGAGCTTGCCCACGTATGCTACGAAACAATTGGAAAACCGCCGCGTTCACGGCTGCTGGCCTGGGTCTGATGGCCCCTGCTCAAGCCGATCAGGTCGCCGAGATGCAGGCACAGATCGATGCCCTGCGTACCGAACTGTCACAGGTCAAAGTCGCACAAGGCGACAACTGGCTGAACGAACGCCGGGCCGAGGAAGTCAAGGGACTGATCATGGAAGTCTTGTCCGATGCCGACACACGCGCATCGCTGATGAGCGACGGCGTAATGGCCGGGCACGACGGCAAGAAGTTCTTCATCCACAGCGCCGACGGCGCATTTGCCCTGAACATCGGCGGGCAGATCGACCTCCGCTACATCTACAACAACCAGGACGTCTCCGGCCCGGGCGTTGACGAAGACGAGGGCGGCTTCCAGACCCGCCGACTCAAGCTGAAGTTCGGCGGCCACATCGGCAGCCCCAAGGTCAAGTACAAAGTCACCATCGCGACCGACCGTGGCGACGGCGACGCCTTCCTGGAAGATTACGAAGTCTCCCACAAGATCAACGATAACCTCACCGTAGCCGGCGGCCTGATGAAGCTGCCTTTCCTGACCGAAGAGCTGACAAGTTCCAGCGCGCTGCTGGCGACCGAACGTACGCCGACCGCTGAGTTCTTTACGCTCAACCGTGCCGAAGGCGTGCGTCTGACCTACGACGACGGCCCGGTCCTGATCAACGTCACCGTCAGCGACGGCGCGAACTCAGAGCGGTCCGATTTCGAGGACGACGAGTCCGAGATCGCGCTGACCGGCCGTATCGACTACCTGATCCAGGGCGAACGCAGCCAGACCAAGGACTTCACCGGCTGGAGCGGCGAAGAGCAGATGATCAACATCGGTGGTGCGTATCACCTGGAGTACGGCGACGGCCAAAACGGCGGGACCGCCGACTACGACGCCTACACCGTCGACGCCCGTTATGAGAACGGCCCGCTGAACCTCTTCGGTGCCTACATCGGCGCGTCCATCGATCCAGATGGTGCCGGCTCCGACCGTGACATGGACGGTATCGTTCTCCAGGGCGGCCTGCATGTCGTGCCTGACAAGGTCGAGATCTTCGGCCAGTGGTTCTTCATCGACGGCGACGTCTCCGGCGAAGACGAATTCGACGGCTGCGTGGCCGGCTTCAACTATTACATCAACGGCCACCGCACCAAGCTGACCACCGATGTCATCTGGTTGAACGAAGACCTGCCGACCGCTAACCCATTTGGCGCCAGCGCCGGCAGCACCGGCCTGGGCCTGATCTCGGGCACCAAAGACGAGATGGCTGTCCGTTCGCAAATCCAAGTTCTGTTCTAAGGGGCGCTGAATCCCCCTCGTACGTAGACAGCCCCCAGGCTTCGGCTTGGGGGCTGTCTTTATTTATAGATAGGTCGTTTGCAAGATCGGCGGGCCGGGGGAGTCCGGGGGAATCCGGGTGAATATCCGGGGTCATGGA
This sequence comes from uncultured bacterium, assembly GCA_965368605.1. GTDB lineage: Bacteria > Planctomycetota > Phycisphaerae > Phycisphaerales > Phycisphaeraceae > JAJRRS01. The sequence continues at coordinate 6,087 of CBDUNP010000168.1, forward strand.
CCGGCCCCATCCAGCCGACTATAATGGGTGAGTTCTTTGACAATTGGGGCCGACTGGTATTGACCGGACAGGGAAGGCTTGCGGTGGCACGTCGAGGTGTACGTTTGGTCCTCGTTAAACCACGTACAAAAACTTAAATGCCAACGATAACATCGCTGGTCGCATCGGGTTCGCCCCGGCGCGCATGGCTGCCTAATAGTGGCCGAGTCCGACAACTGAGTGTCTACGGCAGTTGTCGGGCTTACAATCAGTAGACTCGTCCAAAGGGGACGCCTTAGCCCCAGCGGATTAAAACTTTCTAGGGCTGGGATCCTGACAGGGTGTTCATGATCGTTCAGGATCCGAGATTAAAGCGTGAACTAAACGTGTAGAGGCCGTTTGCTGACTGTCACGGGACGGGGGTTCGACTCCCCCCGGCTCCA
>CBDUNP010000169.1:0-6507 GCA_965368605.1 uncultured bacterium
CGTTTGATGTAGGCCAGGGCGTTCTCCGGGAGGTCGCTGAAGCGTTTGCACTCGTCGATCGGCTCGTCGAAGCCGGGGACGGTTTCGTACACGGGTGTCAGGCTATCCAGTACGCCGGCGTCGGCCGGGAAGTTCGTCAGGGTTTCGCCGTTGTGTTGATAACTGGTACAGAGCTTGAGTTCGGGCAGGCCCGAGAGGACGTCCATGAGCATCAGCGCGATGCCGGTCGCGCCGCTGAGGGTGGCGGTGTATTTCAGGGCAACCAGGTCGAGCCAGCCGACGCGTCGGGGCCGGCCTGTGGTCGTGCCATACTCTTTGCCGACCTCGCGGATGCGGTCGGCGGTCTCGCCTTCAAGCTCGGTGGGCATGGGCCCGCCGCCGACGCGGGTCTGGTAGGCCTTGACGATGCCCAGGACGTTGGTGACCTTGTGGCCGGGGACGCCGGTGCCGGTGTGGACGCCGAGCGACGAGCAGTTGCTGCTGGTGACAAACGGGTAGGTGCCGTGATCGATATCCAGGAGCGTGGCGTTGGCGCCCTCGAAGAGCAGGCGTTTGCCGGCGTCCATCGAGGTGTGCAGCAGGTGGGCGCTGTCGCAGATGTGCGGACGCAGCACCTTGGCATATTCGAGCGTGTCTTTCAAGACGGCATCGACATCAAACGGCGTGAAAGGCTGATCGCATTGCTTGGCCAACGATGCGAGCACGGTGTTTTTCACGGCGATGACGCGTTTGAGTTTGTCGCCGAGGGCGGATTCATCCAGCAGGTCACCGACACGGATGGCCATGGAGCGCAGCGCCTTGTCGGCGTAGCAGGGCCCGATGCCCCGGCCGGTCGTGCCGATCGCGGCGTCGCCGCCCATGGCCTTGGCGAGCGCCTGGTCATAGAGGACGTCCTGGACCTTGTGGTACTCGAAGACGAGGTGGGCGCGGTCGCTGATCTTGAGGTTGTCGCCGATGGTGACGCCCTCGGCTCGTAGGCCGGTGATTTCCTTGACGAGCTGGGCGGGGTCGATGACGACGCCGTTGCCCAGGACGTTGATGGCTTTGTCCGAGAGGATGCCCGAGGGGATCAGGTGCAGGGCGTAGCGTTTGTCGCCGACCTGCACGCTGTGGCCGGCGTTGGCCCCGCCGTTGTACCGGGCGGTGACATCGAACTGCATAGCCAGGAGGTCGACGACCTTGCCCTTGCCTTCATCGCCCCACTGCAGGCCGACCACGGCGCAGTGGCCGGTCTCCATCTTCAGGGAACGCAGCAGGTCGGGGGCACAGCAGGGGTCGGTCTGGGACGTCATGGCCAGGGCTCGTCGGGGGGTTAAGGAAGCGGGCAAACCCGGATTCTAGCAGGTTGTCTGTCCCTGACGACCCGCCGGCACGCGTCAGTATCGGCTATCAGAGCCGTAGCTTATGCGACGCTATAAAAAGCTATTGCAACATAAGTTAATCATACCTATAATTCCCCTGTTGCCTGATCCTGTCACCCCAACGCGATTTTAAACCACTTCGGACCCTACGCATGATCTATTCCAATGCCTGTGCTTACGCGATTCGAGCGATGACCCGGCTGGCGATGCTTAGACCCGATGGGTATGTGTTGCTGGACGAGTTGTGTGAGGGCACGGATCTGCCGAGACACTTCGTCGCCAAGATCTTCCAGGACCTTGTCCGCAAGGGCCTGCTCACCAGCGCCAAGGGCCGCGGCGGCGGGTTCGCCCTGGCAAGCCCGGCCAAGCAGATCACCCTCTACGACATCGTCGGGATGATCGACGGGGTCGAATCGCTGGACGCCTGCGTCGTGGGCATGGCCATGTGCAGCGACGAGCAGCCCTGCCCCCAGCACGACCAGTGGAAACCGATCCGGGCGGAGCTCAAGAAGTTCCTGCTCTCGACCACCCTCGACAAGATGGCTGGCACGCTGGACAAGAAGATGCAGTTGATGGGCATGGATAAGCCCAAGCTCGAGAGCAAGTCCAAGCCGTTGGCGCGCGGATAAGCAGCGGGCCGCACGTCAATCAGATTCCACCGAGCCTTAGCCAAGCTAAGGCTTTTTTTTTGCTGCCGTATCCACGCGACCCTTTTCACCGGACCGCCACGAACCGTGATCAAGACGCCGGCGTAACAGTCTCACATGCAGCCTATCGCATCGATTCCGGCAGAACACGATGAACCCTTGGACCAGGATTTGGCCTGCGTGGCCTGCGGGTACAACCTGCGGACACGTCGGCCGAGCCAGGCCTGCCCGGAATGCGGCGCGGACGTGCTGGTGACGATCCGCGAGGCCGAGCGCCGCCGGATTGAGCAACCGATGACGCTTGAGGGATTCAGCGTCACCATGCGCATGATGCATATATTGTTCGGGGTGGCGTTGGCGGCGATCACGTTCGGGATCGCTGAATTGAATGGGGGTCGGCCGATGATGGTCGAGTGGCAGTCCGGGGAGATCCAGGACTACATCGGGATGCTGCTGGGCGGGGTGCCGGCGCGGCCGTTCTACCCGTTTATATTCTTTGCGGGGGCCGCGATGATCGCGTTGGTGAAGAACCCGGAGGTTCTGGGCCGACGCCTATGGGTGCGTGCCGGGCTGGTTATTGGTGTCGTGATCGGTGCGCAGTACACATTGATCCTGTTCGGTTCGGCCGGCCCGTTAGGCATGACCGCCGGCGGGTTCGCGGTGGTGATCAGCCTGGTTATCAGTGCGCTGGCGTATGCGTTCCCCAAAAGATGGCTGGACTGGCGTCTATGGACATGGCTAAAGCCTTGGCACTTCTGGCCGATCGCGGCGATCCTGTTCCTGATCGGGCTAGTTTTGGAGTTGGTGCTGTCCGGTTCGCCATTTCTGGTCATCGCGCTGCCGATCGTGCTGTGCCTGGTGCTCTCGCCCTGGCTCTACATGACAACGTATAGCTTCGCGTTGGCGCGGGTGATGCGCTCGGTCAGGCGTGGGTACACGGCAACAACAAACGATGAGCAACTGCCGTGGTGGATGTGGTTGTACGGCGGGCTGATGGGGTACGGGTTCGCCTGGGCGGGCTCGGTGCTGCTGGCGATCGAGTCGTATGCGAAGCTGCCCAAGCAGCCGCCGGACTGTTACGTCTGTACCGCCGCGGCGAATGGGCACCCCCGGCTTGTAAAAAGCCAACCCGTCAGGCTCGCCTCCGGCCGGGTGATGCACGCGAACCGGCAGATGCGCCTGTGCAAAGCGGTGGAACTCACACTCAAAACCTCCACCCCGCGCGTACACCGCGCCGTCAGATACGTGTACGATCGCATCGGCCCATCGCTGGCACGTTGGCTTAAACTACCTGTCGCGGCGGACCTGGCCTACCTGATGATCGCGCCGATCGCCTGGGCGTGCGGCACCATCCTGAGCCTGCTGATCCCCGGGTTCCGCGAGAGTGTGGACCGGCTGTACAGAGATTAGGCGGTGGCGGGAACAGGGGCCGGTTTCTTGCCGGGCTTTCCCCAAGCGGGTCGCGTTTGCCTGAGCGGGACGCAAGTCATCTATCTATTTAATCTGGCAAGATTGCGTCAGAAATACCGATATCTCTGAGGCCGGCTTCCTCAACCCAAGGAGACCTCCATGCCGACTTACACGGATAACGCTGCTACTAATCCGAACCAGCCAACACTCAACCCGATCCAGACACTGATCGGCGGTGGGCTGCTGCTGCTCGTGATCGGGTGGGCGGCGGTTGGCAGCGGCGACCACACGATGTTTATCGACACGAACTCGATGATCCTGGTGCTGGGCATCACCGCCGCGGGGCTGTGGATGTGTTACGGGCCGGGGGCGATTATCTCGTCGTTTCACAAGACGCTATTAACTAAACACACCCCGAGTCAGACCGATCTCAGGCAGGCGGTCACGATACTAAGTAGCGCGTATCAACTCGTCTGGGCGGCGGGGTTGTCGGGGACTTTGCTGGGGCTGGTCATCATGCTGAGCAACATGGATGATCCGGCGGCGCTCGGCCCGGGGATGGCGGTGGCCCTGCTGGCGACGATGTACGGCCTGATCTTTGCCGAATTCATCATCGGCCCGATCCGTAATATGTTGAACTCACAAATCACCACCACGACTCATGCCGACCAAGCGGCACCCTCGACCATGCGATCGATGCTGCCGTTTGGTGTCGCCATCATCATGATGGTCGTTTTGATTTTCTTCGTGCTGGCCGTTTCGATCTGGCAGTAAACCCGCTTAGCCCTGCTCCGGGTCCAGTATTACGGACGCGGCTTTTAGGATGCCGGGCTTGGACTTGATGGCATCGATGACGTCGGCGTTGGGTTCGCCGTCGAGTTTCAGGAGCATCAGGGCGGTGGTGTCGCGGCGGCTGATGGACATGTCGGCGATGTTGACCTTGGCTTCGCCGAAGACCGTGCCGACCAGGCCGATCATGCCCGGGCGGTCGTCGTTCTGCAAAAGCAGCATCGGGCCGGCGGGGACCATGTCCATGTGGTAGCCGTTGATCTCGATGACACGCGGGCGCAGGTCGTCGTAGACCCGGCCAACGATCCGGCGGGCGCGGTCGCATTCGTGGGTCTTGTCATCGACGGAGCCGGCGGGGCCTTCGACCTGGATCGCCAGCTGTGTGCCGGCCGAGTCCTCGTCGATCTGGACCGTGCGGACCTTGATGCCGCGGGCCTCGGCGACCTGCGACACGTTGATGATGTTCACCGGGTCGCTGAGGTGTTCTTTCAATAGTGTGACCAGCGCGGTGCGTTCGATCATGCTGGAGCCCGCAGCCAGGCCGCCGCCGACCAGTTCGATGGTGACGGTGCAGATGCCGCGCGTGATCATCGGGCTGATCAGTTGAGCCATGCGCTGAGACAGGTCGACGTAGCGCTCCTGCATCGGGGAGAGGTCGATCTTCAGGCCGCCTGCGTTGACCGCGCCCTTGACGCCCTGCCCGCGCAGGTACGTCAGGCAACTGGCAGCAGCATCGACGCTGACCGCGACCTGGGCCTCGGCGGTGCTTGCGCCCAGGTGTGGGGTGTGCAGGATCTTTGGGTGCGAACGAAGCGGGCTGTCCTCGGCGGGCGGCTCGCTGGTGTAGACATCGAGCGCTGCCCCGGCACACTTGCCCGAGTCCAGCGCACCGATCAGGTCCTCTTCATCGACGACCCCGCCACGGGCTGCGTTGACGACGAAGACGCCGTCACGGCACTTGGCGAAGGTGTCTTTATTAAGGATCGATCGGGTCTGGTCGTTCAGCGGGACGTGGAAGGTGAGGATATCGACAAGCGGCAGCAGCTCTTCGAAGTCGCGAACCATCTTAACGCGCCCTTCGCAGGCGGTTTCCTGATTGAAGAACGGGTCGTAGCCGATGACGTCCATCTCGAACGCGAGGGCGCGCTCGGCGACGGTCTGGCCGATCCGCCCCATGCCGACGACGCCCAGCGTCTTGCCCGCGAGCTGTCGGCCGGAATACTTGCTGCGGTCCCAGCCGCCGGCGCTCATCACCTGATGCGACGGGCCGATATTACGAAGCAGGCCCATCAGCAACGCGAACGCAAGCTCGGCGGTCGTGATGGTCGAGGCCTCGGCGGTATTAACGACGAGAATACCCTTGGCGGTCGCGGCGGCGAGGTCGATGTTGTCGACGCCCACGCCGGCCCGGGCGATGACTTTGAGCTTGCCGGGGTTCTCGAGGATCTTGGCGGTGACCTTGATCCCGGAGCGGACGATCATGGCATCGTGCTCGCCGACGATCGCGGCGTACTCGTCCTCGGACAGGCCGGGCTTGTTGACCAGCTCGCAGTCCGGCTGATTCTCGATCCAGGCCAGGCCGTCGGCGTGGAGCTTGTCAGCGGCAAGAATCTTGAAGGTCTGGGTCACGGCGGCGGGTGTAGCAGCGGCGGTCATCGGTCGTATCTCACTAATAAAAAAGAGGTTGCGTCACGCATCCGAACACGGCCCCGGCAAAGCCCCCCACCCAGCGACGGCCAACCCGTTGCGGAAAAGCGACGCTTGAGTGTGGAAATACGGATTCTAGCCGATCCGAGGCGGGCGGGCGAACTATCTCAAAGGACGTGAATATTGTCTATTTCAACGCGCATCGAGCTGGTTTCGGAATGATCATCGATCAATGTACATTCCAGGGAGAGATCCGATCTGCCCTCTTCAACGCTATATAAATCGAAACGCACTGAGTATTGGCCCGGGAAAGCATCTTTCACTTTCACGACATCGATATCTTTGAAACTGGATTCTGGTGGATCGATTAACGTGCGTCCATACGATTCCACTGCTTCTTGAATAGTCTCATGAGTCAAACGTGTTTCACACGTCAAGACAGCTAATTCTTTGTATCTACCCAGGACTAACAGAGAAACCACTTCACGGACAGCTAATTCAATACGCTTAGTTGCTCCGTCATTCATGGAAAGATTCTCCGCAAAGAATGATTAGGTTATCGATGCAACATCAGACATCGCAGCCTCCGCTGCTTTGATGGTCTTCTCGATGCAATCCTCATCATGTTTCGTCGATACGAACCACGCTTCGTA
>CBDUNP010000170.1:0-6502 GCA_965368605.1 uncultured bacterium
ACCTGAACTACCGCAACCCGGCGGTGACCAAAGAGATGCTCAAGGCCACGAAGTTTTGGCTGGAGGACATGAATGCCGACGGGTTCCGCCTCGACGCGATCAAGCACATGATCGAGGAGGGCGAGGTCCAGGAGCACACGGAGTTGACGCACGAATGGTTGCGTGGTTTTTACTCGTTCTACAAGCGTGTCAACCCCGAGGCGATCACGGTGGGGGAGGTCTGGACCGGTTCGCCGACGGTGGCGAAGTACGTGGGCGACCAGATGGATTTGGCGTTTGAGTTTGATCAGGCGTATGCGACGATCCACGCGGCGAACACCGGCGAGAAGCAACGCCTGGCCGATGCGCAGAAGGCGAGCTGGGAGCTGTTCCCGGGGGCGCAGTTCGCAACCTTCCTGGCCAACCACGACATGGACCGGACGATGTCGCAGCTTGGCGGCGATCACGAGAAGGGCAAGCTCGCGGCGACGATTCAGATGACCAGCCCGGGTGTGCCTTTTATTTACTACGGCGAAGAGATCGGGATGACCGGCGACGGGGGCGACCCGAACGTGCGCCGGCCGATGCATTGGACCGGCGGCGAACACGTCGGCTTCTCATCGGCGAAACCCTGGTGTGAGGTCGGCGGTGATCGTGAGCGAGCAAACGTCGCGACGCAGGTTGTAGATAAGGAGTCGCTGCTTAATCTATATAAAAGACTGATCCGCCTGCGTGCTGAGCATCCGGCGTTGAGCGTGGGGCATTTCAAGCCGATCGAGACGGACCACCCGCAGGTGTATGCGTACCTGCGTCGCGGCGGCGGCGAGACCCTGCTGATCGTGGTGAACCTGGGGGGTGAGGCGGTTGATTCCTATCACTTGGCGATCGGACAACGTGAGCTAAGGCTGATCGGCCGGGTTACGGAGTTGCTGCATGGGGAGGCGGTGGCCGAGGCGGGTGGATCAGGGGGGAAGGGGTATCAGCCGATCGGTGTGCTTAAGCCTAGGACTGGGTATGTTTTAGGGGTGCAGCGGGCCGGCCGATGAGGGCTGGCTGAGGTGTGGCTGGCGTGCAGGTCTGGGGGGTATGGGTTAAAATGCTTGGCCGTCCGTGTGCGACATTGGGCGGTCGAATTCGGGGGCTATCCGGGCTTAGGATTGTTGTGGCTGCAACCCGGCGAGGGCGGTAGCGTTGACCAGTGGGTATTGCGGTTTCACCTGAACTTTGGTGAGGAGTTTTTGTGCCTGATTCTTCGATGCACGATTCGATGGTAGTCGACCACGTGGACGAGCAGCGTTCGCTGGCGGACTCAAAACTGGCCAAGTATTTCGAGGCGGCGGTGAAGTTCCAGTCGTCCGACCTGATCATGCGAGCGGGTCACGTGCCTAAGCTGCGCCTGAAGGGCTCGCTGAAGAACCTGGACGTCCCGCCCGTGCCGAGCAAGGAGTTTGAGCGGGCGATCGAGTCGTCGCTGAGCGAGGCGCAGTGGAAGTGGTACGCCGAACACGGGTCGATCGACCTGGGTGTCGACTTTGATATCAAGGGCAGCATCCACCGCTTCCGTGTGAACATCTTCCGCACGCGTGGCCGAAGTGGGATTGCGGCGCGTCGTGTGAGTGCCGAGATCCTCAATCTTGATGACCTCTACATGCCGCCGTCGATGTACAAACTCTGCGACCTGCACCACGGCCTGGTGCTGCTTTGCGGTGTGACGGGTAGCGGCAAGAGCACCACGATCGCGGCACTTCTGGATCATATTAATAAGAACCGGGCCTGCCATATCCTGACGATCGAGGACCCGATCGAATACTTGTTTGAAGACAAGAAGGCGATCATCAATCAGCGTGAGGTTGGTTTGGATGTGCCTTCGTTCCCGATCGCGCTGCGTGCGCTGGTGCGTGAGAACCCGGACGTGGTGCTGATCGGCGAGATGCGTGACAAGGAGACGTTCGAGGCGGCGCTTCAGGCCGCGGAAACCGGCCACCTGGTGTTCGGGACGATCCACGCCTCCAGCGCGTCCCAGGCCTTCGGCCGTATCTACGACCTCTTCCCCCAGGAGGAGCGCGAGGCGATCCGCAACCTGTTGGCGTATCAGCTCCAGGCGTTCGTGTATCAGAAGCTGCTGCCGACCCTGATGCCGGACGTGCAGCGTGTGCCCGCGGTCGAGATCCTGCTTCAGTGCCCGCCGGCCCGGAAGTTCATCATCGAGGGCCGGGAGGACGAGCTGCCCGAGGTCATGAAGAGCCACCGTGAGCAGGGGATGCAGACGTTTACCGACAGCCTGGTGGACCTGGTCGAGAAGCAGTACGTGCACCCGAAGGTGGCGACCGAAGTCGCGGCCTCGCCGGAGGAAATCAAGATGCGCCTGCGGGGGATCACGTCCTGATCCCGGCTATGGGGCTGGCTGGGGGCGGGTTTAACGTTGGGGGCGTATGGGGTTATGATTGTCTGTCCCAGGCGGTTCCCGGACTTGGGATTGAGCGAAGCAACCTGACGGGCCGCTTTGTGTAACGCGAGGCCTTACCGTCGTACAGAATAGACCGACCCGGGCCAACGCCCCGACTTGTGAATCCAACCATGACATACGCGATTGCCACGGCCGAACCCGTCTTCCTGATGAGCCTGTTCAAGCCGCTCGTCTTCTTAGCACTGGCGACCGGATGGGGCTGGGTCGTCACCAACCTCGACAGCGACGCCGGGCGGTTCTACCTCACACGCCGCTTGTGGAACCTGGGCCACCTGATCAGCGCGGTGCTTGCGTTTGGCCTGTTGCTGCTGATCCCGTACTTCTTCATCGGCCTGCTGCTGGCGCTGATGATCCTCGTCGGCGTGTCCGGCGGTTACGTCTACTACCGAAACAACGAGGTGCCGCCCGCCGCGAAGTGGGAACTATCGCTGCAATTTATCCGTGACCACATGGCCTCACGCGGCGAGAAATCGGCGAACAAGAAGGCCACCGTCATCCTCATGAAGAAGGACGAGACCCGCCTGCCCGTCCCCAGCCGGGACGACCCGAACAGCGAGGCGCACACCCTGTTCGAGAACATCTTGGATTTCGCCCTGCCTCGGCATTCCGACCGGATCGACATCCTGGTTGAGCCGTCCAAGTCGGCGATCGTGGCCCGCATCGACGGGGTGACCTACCCCCAGCCCGACGTCGAGCCGGCGCTGGCGATGCGGCTGGTGGAATACCTCAAATTAACCGGCGGGCTGGACCTGGCCGAGCGACGCAAGAAGCAGAATGCCCTGATCAAGGTCGATGCCGGTGAACTGGGCCGACACACCCTGGACCTGGTCACCTCCGGCTCGACACGCGGCCTGAGCATGTCCATCAACATCGACCCGGACCTGCGCACGCAGATGCCCCTGGAGCAGTTGGGCCTGCTGGAACCGCAGCAGAAGCAGGTGCGAGAGCTGCTGGAATCGCTCGGCGGTGTGACGCTGGTCTCCGCGCCCCCCGGCCAGGGCACGACCACGACCCTCTACAGCATCCTTAGCGAGCACGACCCGTACACCAGCAGTGTCGTGACGCTCGAAGAAAAGATCGCCTGGGAACTCGAAGGCGTCCACCACACGCTGATGCCCGCCAGCACGCCACCGGAGAAGTTCAACGAAAAACTTCTGGCCGTCTTCCGTGCCGACCCGCAGGTGCTGTATCTGACTCGCTTTGCCGACTCGAAGACCCCCGCGCACATCGCACAAGGCGTCGAGGAGTGCCGGGTGTATATGCCGCTTGAGGGCGAGGACACCTTCGCGACGCTGCGTACCTGGGTGAAGGCCGTCGGCGACCGCAAGCTGGCGTCTAAGTCGATCAGGGCGCTTATCGCACAACGGCTGGTCCGTCGTCTGTGTCACACCTGCCGCACGCCATTCGTGCCGGACCCCGCAGCGCTGAAGAAGTTTAATCTGCCCGGCAAGGTCGATCAGCTCTACCACGCCTCGGGCCAGGTCATGGTCAAGGACAAGGCCCAGCCCTGCCCCGACTGCATGGGCCTGGGCTACCGCGGCCGGACCGCCGTGTTCGAGGTGATGATCCTGGACGACAAGGCCCGCCATTACGTCGCCACCGGCGAGGATGACAAGCTGCGTGCCCACCTCCGCCGACAGAAGATGATCTGGCTCCAGGAGGCGGCGCTCAAGAAGGTCGTCGACGGCGTCACCGACATCAAGGAAATCACCCGCGCGATGTCTTCCAAACGGTCGTCCAGCCGACGGTCTCGGCCAAAGACCAGCGGTTCACAGGACCAAGCCAAGGCCGGTTCGGACAAGCCCGCGTCTGCCTAAAGCGCGAAACGGAATACCCCACATGATCGCTAATATCGTAATCCTGTTATTCATCCTTACGATGGCCTACTTCGGTACCGTCTACGGGCTTTTCTCCGCGTTCATGCACATGCTGATCGTGATCGCGGTCGGCGCGATCTCGTTTGCGTTGTGGGAGCCGCTGACGCTCGGGCTGTTGATCAAGTACATGCCCAACATCGCCTGGGCGCTGGGGCTGATCGTCCCGTTCGGCGTGCTGCTGCTGGTCTTTAGGATGGTGATCGACAAGCTGGTGCCACGCGACGCTCAGTTCATGTCACTGGTCAATACGCTTCTTGGCGCGACCTGCGGCGTGATCAGCGGGATTCTGACGACCGGTATCGTGATCATCGGCCTGGGCTTCATGCCCTTCAGCGCCGACCTGGGCGGGTTCCAGCCCTACACGATCGCCGCCGGCGGCAAAGTGATCGACCGCGGCGAGGGCGGGTTATGGATCCCGGTCCACCGCATCACCGCCCGGTTCTACAGCGGCCTGTCGGCCGGCGCGTTTGCTACCCGTACACCGATGGCCGAGTACATGCCCAAGCTCGAAGAGCAGATGGTCACCGTCCGTATGCGGCCCGAGAACGTGTCGATCGTCGCGGCCCCCAGTGCCGTGAAGGTCTCCGGTGCGGCGATGGCCGATGCCTCGTCCCTGACCGAAGCCAACGCCGACCCCGCCATCGTCCAGGCGATGGGTGCGGGCTTCTCGGGCAGCAAGCTGGTTTTGGTTGATACCGAGTGGGGCCGTGTCCAGGGGACCCAGGACGACGACCGGGCGCTTCGCCTCCCCGCGTCGCAGATCCGGCTGGTGATCAAGAGCGAAGTCGATGGGCGAGAGACGATCGATATGATCGGCCCGGTGGGCTTCAGCAAATCAGTGGGTGACAACCGAATCTTTTATGCCTACGACTCCGACGCCGTGATGGCGTTCTCCACCGGCCAGGAAAGCGCGTTCACCTTCGCCTTCCTGGTCCCCCAGGGGGCCGACGTGCGCTCGTTGATCATCCGCAAGCTCCGGCTGAACCTGCCGGAGGGCGACGATATCAAGACCAAGGCCGACGAAGTCCTCGCGTCCCTGGGCACCCCGCCGGTCCCCGAGGTCGAAGATGAGGACGACCCCGACACCGGCGGTGCGACGGCCAACAACGGCGGCGGACAGACCAATATCAGTGACCGTAACGGCATGCGGGCCGGGACGTTTGTCCTGGGCCTGGAAATCACCAACCGCCTGCCCGGCGGCGCGGTCAGCAAGAACGCCAGCACCGGCCTCTCCTACAACGACACCGACGACGGCGCGATGATCACCTCCGGCAGCACCGGCTCGGCTCGCAAGACCCAGGGCAACGTTGGCGCACGCAGCAAGATCGTCGGGTTCGACATCCCCTCCCACGAAAAAATGGTCCGCGTTCGCATCGAGCCCGACCAGGCCGTCTCCCTCTTCGGCTCAGCACGGGCTTCCGCCGCCGCCCTCAACCCGATCTTCCTGGAAGACACCAACGGCAATAAATACTTCATCTCCGCCTGGGTCTGGCTCAAAGCCAACAAGGACAAGGAGATGCACTACGACGCCTACCAGACCGTCCGCAGTGCCAAGGAACTGCCCATCAGTCAGATGAATAAGGGCGACGAGTTCTACCTATACTTCACCGTCACCACCCCCGTCTCCCTGACCAGCTACAACATCGGTGAAGTCACCGACCAGCAGTTCGAGCCACCGCTGGACGTCAACTAAGCCCGTCAGCTTAGTAGTAATACTGAACCCACCCGAAGCCCACGTTTTCTAAACGTGGGCTTTTTTATACGCAACGCCGGCGACCTGCGTCCCCGATCCCGATTAAACTATCCCCATGGACCTTGCTGACAAACGCGTGACCGTGATGGGGCTCGGCCGATTCGGCGGCGGCGTCGGCGTCGCACGCTACCTGGTCAAGCAGGGTGCCGACGTCCTGGTCACCGACCTGCTGTCAGGCGAGGAGCTGGCTGACAGCCTGGCTAAACTCGACGGCCTGCCCATCGAGTACCGGCTGGGCGAACACAACGTGAGCGACTTTACGACCTGCGACCTGCTCGTCGCCAACCCCGCGGTGAAGCCGGACAACCGCTTCCTGCGTGCCGCACAAGCCGGCGGCGTCCCGATCACCAGCGAGATACGCCTGCTCGTCCAGGCCCTGCCGAATCGGTTACGCACCATCGGCGTCACCGGCACCGCCGGGAAATC
>CBDUNP010000171.1:0-6492 GCA_965368605.1 uncultured bacterium
GCCGGTTCTTCCGGCAGCGGGTCGGCAAGACCTACAGCCGATACCTCCACGAGCTGCGCATCGGCCGGGCGTGTCGATTACTTCTAGAAACTGACCTTGCCATCACACACATATGCTTCGACAGCGGCTTTAATAACCTTTCAAACTTCAACCGGGTTTTTCTTTCGATCAAAGGCGTAAGCCCACGCGAGTACCGCCATCAGCACATGAAACACCACCGCTGAAGCCCTTGATCACCTCAGCAGGTAAAAAAGCATCCCCCAGCGTTAATCAATATTCATAGCCCCAGATAACCATAATATATTTTTGTCCAAGCACGAAAAATGCTTGACCCGATCAGCAAGAACCGATAGGTTGATATCAACAGGTTTAACCTGTCCTAATAGTCCCACCTAAACACCACCAAGGGCCGCCTTGTTGCTAAGGCCGCGCCCAGCTTGACGGGGAATATGACAACCTAACTAGCGCGTGGCAGACAATGCGCCGCCGGAAGATTGCTGTGACAAGCCATCGGATACAGGAGTACAGCAGCAGGTTAAAAAAGATTGCTCAACAGGAATCCGCTCGATTTCATCCCTTATTCAAGAGAGGATCGCCATGTTATATGTCAGTCAGAGAGCTATCGTGTGTCGATTGATTCAGGCGGTGTTGCCCGTGCTGACGTGTTGCTTGCTAGTCGAGCCGACCTTAGCGGTTCAATACCGAACGGTGGCGCTGACCGGCACCCAGGCACCGGGGGTGCCCGATGGGGTTGTGTACAGCGATCTGTCATCTGCCATCGGCTTCAATCATCTTGGCCAGGCCGCTTTCCAGGGCACGTTAAACGGCCCGGGCGTCACCGATACCAACGACACGGGGGTCTGGTCCGAAGGCAACGGCGGTCTGCATCTGGTCCTCCGCGAAGACGATCCGGTGCCGAATAGCCCAGCCGGGGTAACGTTCGGACGCCCGTTCCCCCCAGCCTTCAACGATCCGGGCCAGACCGCGTGGCAAGGACGCACACTTGAGCCTGATGGCAGCCCTCTAAATACAGGGGTCTGGTCGGAAGGGACAGGCACACTTGCGCCGGTTGCCGAACTGGGACTACAAGTCCCGGGCATGGACCCCGGAGTGGTCTTCAACCAATTCGGTGCGCGCAACCTGATTGATAACACCGGCCAGACCGCACTCGCGGCCACCGTCGTCGGCCCGGGCGTGGATGACACCAACAACCGAGTCCTTTGGCGTGGTGCGGGGGGGAGCGGCGTGGTGCTCACACGTAAAGGTGAGAATGCACCCGGGACCGAAGCCGGAGTCAACTTCAGTGACTTTCATAACCCACATATCAAGGGAGCGGGCCACCTCGCTGTTCAGGCAATCCTGACTGGCCCGGGGGTGGACAGCACCAACGATACCGGCCTGTGGACCGCCGACGCGACCGGCAATATCAACCTGGCTGCTCGTATCGGGAGCCTAGCTCCGGGAACCGATCCGGGAGTGCGGTTCGACGTGTTTGGCCCGTCATTCCAATTGAATGACATCGGCCTGTTAGCACTACAGGCCGAACTACAAGGCGCGGGCGTGGACAGCACGAACAACACGGCACTATGGGCTCAAGACGCTGGTGGGCTGAATCTGCTTGCCCGGGAAGGCACACAGGCGCCCGGCCTGGACCCCGGGATCAAACTGGGAGACATCAGTACCGGGATATCATTTAACAACGCGGGGGCAGTCGGGTTTCATAGCCTGATCATCGGGCCTGGGGTCGATGCCACCAATGACAGCACGCTATGGGTGGCGGACGCCGGTACCTTGACATTGATCGCACGCACTGGCGACCCCGCGCCGGACACTAATCCGGGAACCGTCTTTGATTCATTGATCGCCCCCACCGTCAACAACGCGGGCCAACTGGCATTCAGTGGCACCCTATCGGGAGCCGGCATTGATGATTCCAACGACCGAGGTATCTGGGCACAACTCGGGCATGGCCTGGAACTGATCGCAAGGGAAGGCGACCTCCTTGATGTCGGTGCAGGAGATACCCGGACAATTGACCTGCTTGGCGTCGGCCAATTGAATGACCTTGGCCAAACATTGTTCTACGCCTCCTTCACCGATGGCAGCGAGGGCATTTTCGTCGCGACGGTCCCCGAGCCGACAAGCGGTATGTGCCTGATCAGCGGGCTGCTGATCCTGCTCAAACGGTCGCGTGAATAGGTCAAAAGCACACGCCAAAGCCCCCCCATGATCTAAACGCGTAATCCTGCTACCTTACGCGGCTCATGGCATTAGTCAGCGTAGCCAATCTGGTGTTGAACTTCGGCGACCGCCGGGTCCTGGACGGGGTAAATCTCACCCTGGACGCGGGGCAGCACGTCGGGATGGTCGGGCGCAACGGGTGCGGGAAGTCCACGCTGTTGAAGCTGATCGCCAACCGGCCCGGGCTCAAGCCCGACAGCGGGCACGTCCAACTGGCACGCGGTGCCCGGGCGGGCTACCTGACACAGGACCCGGACCTGAACCCCGAGCACACGCTGCGGCAAGAGGCACGCACGGCGATGGCGGAGCTGGACGGGCTGCACACGCAGATCGAGCAGGTCAGCCACGACATGGCCGAGGCCGACGGGGACGAGCTTGATCGGCTAATGAAAAAGTACGAGCAGCTTGAGGTTCGGCTGCACGCATTGGGCGGGTACGCCACCGACCACCTGATCGACCAGGTGCTCCACGGGCTGGGGCTGACCGATGACGTCTTCGACGTCAAAGTCAAAGACCTGTCCGGCGGGCAGAAGGGTCGGCTGTCGCTTGGGAAGCTGCTGCTGTCGCACCCGGACGTATTGCTGCTGGACGAGCCGACCAACCACCTGGACATCGCAGGCCGCGAGTGGCTTGAAGGGTTCCTGGCGAGCTACACCGGCGCGGTGCTGATGGTCAGCCACGACCGGTGGGTGCTGGACCGTGTGGTGACGAAGATCTACGAGATGGAGGCCGGTCGGCTGGTCGAATACCCGGGCAACTACCAGCAGTACCGCGAGCAGCGGGCCGACCGCAAGCTGTCCCAGCAGCGCGCGTTTGATAAGCAGCAGACCGCGATCAAGCAGGAGGCCGCGTTCATCGCGCGTTACAAGGCCGGGCAGCGCGCCAAGCAGGCGAAGGGCCGGGAGAAACGGCTGGACCGGTTTAAGCGCGACGATGCGCTGGAACGCCCGATCGAGTTCGAGACGATGAAGCTGACGTTCAAGTCCGGGCCACGCTCCAGCGACAACGTCATCATCACCAACGAGCTGGGGGTTGAATACGAAACACGCAAACTGTTCGACCACCTGAGCGTGACGATCAAGCGTGGCGACACGGTCGGCATCATCGGCCCCAACGGCGCGGGCAAGAGCACGGTTGTGCGCTGCATGCTCGGGGAACAGGAGCCGACCCAGGGCGAGACGCGCGTCGGGTCGCAGGTCAACGTCGGGCACTACAAGCAGACACACGAGCACCTGGACATGTCGCGGACGGTGATGGAATACCTCCGCCCGATCACACCGAATCAGCTTGAGCAGGAAGCGCGCGACCTGGCCGGCGCGTTTTTGTTTACCGGGGACGAGCAGGACAAGCAGCTGGGCGTACTCTCCGGGGGCGAACGCAGCCGGGCCGTGCTGGCGGGATTAGTCGCTGGGGGACACAACCTTTTGGTGCTGGACGAGCCGACCAACCATCTGGACATCTCCAGCACGGAGCGGTTGGAAGAGGCGTTGCGTCGGTTCTGCGAGCCGGCCGCGGGCTACGGGCAGAACCGAAGCCCCGAGGGCACGCTGATGATCATCAGCCACGACCGGATGCTGCTTGATAACCTGGCGACGCAGCTACTGGTCTTCGACGGCGAGGGCGGCGTGAAGCATTTCCTCGGCACCTACAGCGAGTACCTGGAAACCCAGGACGCTCAGGCGATCGTCAAGGACGACAGCGTAAAGGCCGATGCCAAGGCGAAGAAGCCGGACACCCCGAAGCAGAAAAGCAACGCCGAGAAGTCAAAAAAGAAAAACGCCAAAGGTGGCAAGCCCAAACGCAAGAAGTCTCGCTTCTCGCACATGAGCCAGTCCAAACTCGAGACGCTGATCGAACAGACCGAGGCGAAGCTGGCGGAGCTTGACGAACAGTTGGCCGACCCCGAGGTTTACAAGGACCACAAAAAGTTCAGCGGCCTGCAGGACGAGCGGGAAAAGCTGCAGGCGGAGCTGACGCCGTTGGAGACGGAATGGGCCAGCCGGGCGGATGAGGGGTGATTGGGGGCTGGGGATTGGGGGCTGGTAAAGGATGCGCTAGCACGGGCGTGTTGAGTTGGCCCACGTTCTTAGAACGTGGGCTTCTTCGTGGGTGTGATTGAGTGTGAGTAACACACCCAACGGGTGCGGGATATTGGCTCAGGCGCCGGAATCATTTGAGGCGTCAGGGGCCAGGCCCACGGGCTGCTGCGGTTCGACCACTTCCGGCTTGTCCCAGAACTTGATCTTGCTGAGCTTGCCGGGCGGGGCCTGGTACGGGGTGTAGGTGTATTGGCGTTGCGCGGCGAAGAGGGTCGAGGTGTTGGCTGAGGCGAAGTCCAGCCAGGGCCCGCCTTCGGTGCCGAGGTCTTGCCCGGTCAGCAGTGACAGCGATTGGGCGGCGGTCTGGACCACGCCGAAGTTATGGTCGGTCAGTGCGCCGACCAGCGCGTTGAAGGCCGGGCGGGTCGGGTATTGGCCGAGCGCTGAGGCCGCGGCCAGGCGGACGTCGTTGTCCAGATCATTGGCCAGGGCCTGCATCAACGGGCCGACCGCGTCGGGGTGGTGGATTTTCTGTAACGCCTTGGCGGCTTCCCACCGGACGAAGCCGGTGTCGTCTTTGAGCAGCGCGATGATGGTGGGCGCATCCTCGGTCGTGCCGTGCTGGCCCAGGGCGTGGGCACAAGCGGCGCGGACGGTCGGGTCCTGGTCGTCGATCAGCAGGCGGTACATCCTGACGTAAGGCTCTTCGTGCCCGAAGTGCGAGGACGACAGCAACGCGATACTGCGTCGACGGAGGTCCGGGTCATAGACATTGAACGCCTGCCTCGCGACTTCCGACGGGCTGGGCGGCATTAACGGCTCGATCATGTCTGCGAAGACATCGCCGCTCTGGGCACTGGTGCAGCCGGTGAGCAGCCCCGCCAGGACACACATCAGGAGGGTGGCGGGCAGGGTCCGGGCTGTTGAAAATGTTTGGGGTTTGGTCCGCATGGTAGAAAAGTGTATCGTGAGCCGAGTCGTCCTGCACCGTTATCGGTCGCCCCACCGCCAAACCTTGATTTGATGGCGGTTTGCGGGACATGCCAGCCCCACCACCCCGATCAGGCCCGACCCCGGCATGGCCAGGAAACCCAACCAGCTGCGAGCCCTGCTGAGGCTGACCCGCCCGGAGATGATGCCGGCGCTGGTCAGCGGGCTGTGGATGATGGTCTTCCTGGCATTCGGCGTCGAGCCGGCGAACCGGCGGAGCCCGGCGCTGGATGAGATGGGCTTGTGGCTGGCGCTGCTGGGCTCGGCGGTGATCGCCTGGGGGCTGGGCATCTTTATGGTTGCGTTGAATGACGCGCTGGATGCCCGGCACGACCGCGCGTTTGAGCCGGAGCGCCCCATCCCCGCGGGGCGTGTCACGCAAAGGGCGGCGCTGGGTCTGGCGATGATCGGGCTACTGGTCGCGCTGGGTGTGGCCGTGGCGTTTGGGAAGCTGAGCATGCTCCTGGCCGTGGGCGCAGCGGGGGCGATTGTGTTCTACAACGTCGCCGGCCGCTTTGTCCCGGCGGTCGGCGTGGTCACGCTGGGGCTGGTCATCGGCGTGACGCTGGTGATCCCGAACCCCGCGCTCGCGTTCGCCTGGCCGATCCTGCTGACGATGACCCACGTCATCGCCGCGGCGACCATCCGGTACTGGCTTGCTGGGAAGCGACCACGCCTGACGCCGATCAACGGCTGGGGCATCTGCGTCGGGTGGGCGTTCTGGATCCTGGTCGTGATCGTCCTGATCCGGGTGCGCGGCAACAGCATCACACACGACGGCCTAAGCTGGGTCTGGATCGGGCCAACGGTTGCGGCGATCGGGCTGACGTTCCTCACCTGGCTGATGCTCGGCCCGTCCGCGCTGCACCCCAAAGCCAGACGCGCCACCGCCACACGCTTCACCCACCTAGCCTCCGCCTGGCTGATCCTCTTCCACGCAAGCTGGCTCCTATCCGCCGGCCTCTGGTGGCAGGGGCTGATCGTGCTGGCACTGGTACTGATCACGGCATGGATCGCATCGCTGACCCCGGCGTCACCGCGATCACCCTAAAAGTCGATAGCCACAAAAAGGCACAAAACACACAAGAGTTTAGGAGCGAGCCTCAACCACGCGGGGACATCTTTTTGTGTACTTTTTGCCTTTTTGTGGCCAATCCCTCTGCAGACCGATGAAGCCCGGCGTGGTCGGCGGTCAGTAAAATAAACCGCCCCCTCCGAGCGT
>CBDUNP010000172.1:0-6479 GCA_965368605.1 uncultured bacterium
CCGCGTATGCCCGTGAGTCGTTCGGCCTGACGATCAAGCACTTTTCCGCCGTGATCGTCGATCCGGCAAGCCTGGAATCCCGGGGCGCGATGCTGCTGGGGGCCGCGTATGCCGGGCTGGCGATCGAGAACAGCATGCTCGGCGCGGCGCACTCGGCGGCCAATCCACTGACAGCCCACTACGGGATCACGCACGGCCACGCCGTGGGCCTGATGCTGCCGCATGTCGTGCGCCACAACGCGGGCGATCCCGCCACCGCTTCGCTGTACGAACAACTCGCGGAAGCCGGGGGGATGGATAGCGTCGATGCGTTGATCGACCGGCTTGCACAGCTGCTGCCGGAGTCCGGCTTCGCCGCGTGCCTGGCAGACCTGAACGTGGATCGTGCGATGATCCCACAATTAGCCGAAGAAGCGGCGGGGCAGTGGACCGCCAACTTCAACCCGCGCCCGATGAACGCCGACGTGTTCGCCGAATTATATCAACAGGCTTTCACGGGAAAGGATAAGTAACCCCGATGCGTGAGCGTGTCTGCATCCTGTTCGTTCTACTGTTCTTCGCCGCTACGGCTGCGCACGCGGACCAGCCTGATTGGCCGATCTCCCGGGGCGACGTGCGGGGCCTGGGCGTCGCGGACACGACGCTTGCCGATACTTATCAACTCAAGTGGGTGTTCAAGGCGGAGCAGCCCGTGCTTTCGTCTCCGGTGATTGCCGGAGGCGTGGTATTTTTCGGGGGTGGCGACGGGTTTCTCTACGCGATCGACGCCGTGACCGGTGAGCAGAAGTGGGCCGTCCCGACTGTCGGCCGGATCGAAGCGCCACCGATGGTGTTTCAAGGCAAACTGATGGTCGGCACGGTGGACGGGGTGTTCTACGCATTTTCCCTTGAGACCGGTGAGGTCCTCTGGCAGTTCGAGACTGAAAACAAGATCCTCAGCAGCGCCACCCCGGTCGATGGGCCGCAGCCGCGCGTGTTGTTTGGCAGCTACGACAACCATGTTTACTGCCTCGACGCAAACACCGGGGAGATTGTCTGGTCGTACCTGACCGAGGGGTATGTGAATGGATCGCCCGCGATCGATGGCCAGGCCGTGATCGTCGGGGGGTGCGACGGGTTCCTCTATCAGCTTAGACTTTCGGACGGTCACAAACTCGGGCAGACCGAACTCGGTGGCGAGGTCTCCGCGATGCCCGCCGTGGTCGACGGGTTCGCGATCCTCGGCCACTACCAGAACGAAGTGGTTAAGGTCAATCTGCAGGATCACACCATCGACTGGCGATTCGCTGATCGTGATTTCCCTTACGTCAGCGGCGCATCGATCAGCGGAGACCGTGTCGTGGTTGGCTCCCGCGCTCGACGGGTGTATTGCCTGGACCGTAAGACCGGCGAACAGCTCTGGGCCTTCCGTTGTCGTGGCGGCGTAGACAGCTCCCCGATCATCGCCGGCGACCGGGTCGTCTTCGGCGGGTCGGACGGCAAAGTCTATATCCTCACGCTCGATACAGGCGAACAAATCTGGGCGTACGAGATCGGCGAAGCGATCACCGCCTCGCCGGCACTCGTCGATGGGCTCCTGGTCATCGCCTCGGAAGACGGCAATGTTTACGGGTTTGTCCCCGCGGAGGTGAGCCAGGATGACGGATAAGAAAAGCACATCGCTGAACGTGGTCGAGGACGGGGGCAAGACCAAAGCGGGCAATTATTTTGTCTCCAACTACCCGCCGTTTTCGCTCTGGGAAACAAAGCACACGGCCGACTTACAGGCAAAGCTCGACGAACCGGCGCCGCAAGACCGGCCGCTTGGGCTCTACGTGCACATCCCGTTCTGCCGGAAGCGCTGCCACTTCTGCTACTTCCGTGTGTACACCGGCAAGAACAAGGACGACATCCGGGAATACATGGACGCGGTGATCGACGAGCACGCCGCGATGGCGGAGAAATCTTACATCAAGGGCCGGCCGTTGAAGTTTGTTTACTTCGGCGGCGGCACGCCGTCGTTTCTTTCTGAGCAGCAGTTGGCGTATCTGTTTGACGGGCTGCGTCGCGTCTTGCCCTGGGACAGCGCCGAAGAGATTGCTTTCGAATGCGAGCCGGGCACGCTCAACGCAAAAAAACTCATCGCGATCCGGAAGCTCGGCGTGACGCGGTTGTCACTTGGGATCGAAAACTTCGACGACCAGGTCCTGGAACTGAACAACCGCGCCCACCGCAGCAAGCAGGTCTACAACGCTGTGCAGTGGGCCAAGGACGCCGGCTTCCCGCAGACCAACATCGACCTGATCGCCGGGATGATGGGCGAGACCGAAGAAAACTGGCGGCGGAACATCGATATCACCCGCGAGCTATCCCCGGAGTGTGTCACAATCTATCAGATGGAGATCCCGTTCAACACGACCATCTACAAGCAGATGCAGGAAGAAGGCAAGCTCACCGCGCCGGTCGCGGACTGGGAGACCAAGCGCCGGTGGGTGACCGAGGCCTTTGAGGCGCTTGAGGCCGACGGCTACACCGTCACCAGCGCGTATACCGCGGTTAAAGACCCAGATAAGATCCAGTTTGTCTACCGGGACGCGCTGTGGACCGGAGCGGATATGCTCGCGGTCGGGGTGTCTTCGTTTGGGCACCTGGGGGGCATCCACTATCAGAACCAGCACGACATCGTGCCGTACACCAGCGCCGTGACGGGTGGTGAATCGCCGGTCTACCGGGCGCTACCGGTCAGTGACGAGGAGATGATGATCCGGCAGTGGGTGCTGCAGATGAAGCTGGGCCGGCTGTCACGGCTGCCGTTCATCGAGAAGTTCGGCGTCGATCCTTTCGAGCGTTGGAAAGACATCCTCGCTGGATATCAGGCCAAAGGCTACCTAAGGTTCGAGGGCGACGAGCTGGTCCTCACACGCGACGCGTTGCTTGAAGTGGACGGGCTGCTGCAAGCGTTCTTCCTGCCTCAGCACCGGGACGTCCGGTACGCATGACTATGGAACCCAAGACCTCCCCGATCGACGAGCTGGTGGACCCCTCCTGTGACTATGAGGGGACCCGTATCGTTCCGGCGATGGTCGGTGCGGACGAATTGCCCGCGCCCTGCCGTGAGTTGCTTGCGCACGACATGGACATGACCAGCACACTCGAGGCTTATTTTAATGAATCGCTTCGCCTGAAAGTGCTGAACAAACGCGTCGACGGCGACGTCATGTACCGGCAGGTGTTGCTCGTCGGCTGCGACACGGGCCGGGTGGTGGAGTATGGGGCGATCCATATCGATTTGTCCTGCTTCGACGATCGGTTCCGCAAGCTGGTCGAGGAATGCCGCGTGCCGCTGGGCGCGATCCTCCGCGATCCGAAGACACAGTACAGAAGCGAGCCTTCGGCCTACCTCCGTCTGAAGGCCGAGCCCCCGTTCAACACGCTGCTGGGCTGTGCCCCGGGCACCGAATTGTTCGGCCGCAGGAACATACTCTCCACGCTTGAAGGCAAGACCATCGCCCGCATTGTCGAGGTCCTGCCCTGCCTGAATGCGGAGCCGGACACATGATCACTCAGTCAACCACCGAAGAATCATTCGACGCCGTCATTATCGGTGGCGGGCCCGCCGGCGCCACGGCCGCCGCGCTGCTCGCCGAGCATGGCCACCGCGTGGTCGTCCTCGAACGCGAACGATTCCCCCGGTACCACGTCGGCGAGTCGCTGCTGCCGTACTGTTACCACACGCTGAACCGCCTCGGCGTGATCGAAAAACTGAACGCGAGTAAAGTTGTAAAAAAACACAGCGTACAGTTCGCCGCGATCGACGGCCGAAGCTCCCAGCCGTTTTACTTCAATACCCACATGGATAACCACCCCGCCAGCCAGACCTGGCAGGTGGTCCGTGAAGCGTTCGACCGCATGATGCTGGACAACGCCGCCGAGCGCGGCGCGGATGTCCGCCTGGGCGTGTCAGCCAAGTCGCTGGTGACCGAGCCGGGTGGACGTGTCACCGGGATCGTCGCCGACGATACAGACGGGAATAAAATAACCTTCAATGCGCCGCTGACCATCGACTGCTCGGGCCGTGACGGCTTCGCGATCAACCGCCTGGGCTGGCGCAAGCGCGACCCGCAGCTATCCAAGATCTCGATGTGGACTTACTACAAGGGCGGCCTCCGCGGCGAGGGGGTCGACGAAGGGGCCACCACCGTCGCGTACCTGCCTGAGAAGGGTTGGTTCTGGCACATCCCGCTGCCCGACGACGTGATCAGCCTGGGGATTGTGGGCAGCAAAGAGTATCTGTACCGCGATGGCAAAGACCTGCCGGCGATTTTTGAACGCGAGATTCAGGTCAACCGCTGGATCGCCGAACGCATGGCATCGGCCGAGCGCTTCGGGGAAATCTATGTCACCGGCGACTACTCTTACCGATCAGAATACTCTGCCGTGGACGGGCTGGTGCTGGCCGGCGACGCGTTTTCATTCCTGGACCCGGTGTTTTCTTCCGGCGTGTACCTGGCGCTGAAGAGTGGGGAGATGGTCGCAGACGCTGCCCATGAGGCGATCCAGTCGGGTGACTGCTCTGCGCAGGTATTTGAGGGCTACAGTGAGGACGTCTGCCGTGCGATCGAGGCGATGCGCAAGCTGGTCTACGCGTTCTATGATGAGAACTTCAGCTTCGGGCAACTGCTAAAAAAATACCCCCACCTGCGCGGCGACCTGACGGACTGCCTCATCGGCCACCTGCTCAAAGACTTCACGGAGCTCTTCGACGCGGTCGCAGAGTTCGCGGATGTCCCCGCGCCGCTCCCGCATGGCCGACCACGGGTGAATGCGCCATGAAGATCACCCAGCTCACACCCGGGACAGGCAACTTCCACTGCGGCGCCTGCATCCGGGACCTGGCGCTGACCAAGGCGTTGCGCGATCTGGGGCACGACGCCGCACTGATGCCGCTCTACCTGCCCTTGATCGCTGATGAAGTGCCGGAAGGTGTCGAAACCGAGCACGTCCATTTCGGTGGGATCAACGCCTACCTTCAACACAAGTCCGCGTTGTTCCGCCACACACCACGATTTGTTGACAATATGTTTGACGCCCCGTGGCTGCTGCGCAAGGCCGCGAAGCGTGCAGGCATGACCGATGCGCACCAGCTCGGCGAGATGACCCACTCCATGCTCAAGGGCGAACACGGGCATCAATCCAAAGAGATCCGCAAGCTCGCCGACGCACTGGCCGGGGAACACCGCCCGGACGTGCTGTGTCTGTCGAACGTGTTGCTGGCGGGGATGGCCAAGAAACTTAAAGACACGCTGGGCGTGCCGGTGGTCTGCACACTGCAGGGGGAAGACACTTTTATCGACTCGCTGCCCGACCCGTGGCGAGAACGGTCGTGGGAACTGATCACCGCGTGCTGCAAGCAGGTCGATTACTTCTTCCCGGTGAGCCGGTACCACGGCGACCTGATGCGGGCCCGCCTCGATCTGGACCCGGATAAGATCAGTGTGGTCCACAACGGGATCGACCCGGCTATCTATATAGATACGCCCGCCCGGCCCGCCGACCCGCCCGTGATCGGCTATCTGGCCCGGCTTTGCCCGGCTAAGGGCTTGCACACGCTGATCGACGCGTTCATCACGCTCAGAAAGGAGCATCCGGACACAGACTGTCGGCTCCACATCGCCGGTGCCGCCACGCCCGCCGATGAGCCCTACATCGCCGAGCAGCGCAGCAAGCTCGAACAGGCCGGGCTCAGCGGCGTGGTCGATATCACCCCAAACATTAATCAAGAGCAGAAGCTGGCGATGCTGGGTTCGCTCACCGTGTTGAGTGTGCCCGCGACCTACGGCGAGTCGTTCGGGCTTTATGTCATCGAAGCCAACGCGATGGGGGTCCCGGTCGTGCAGCCGGACCACGGCGCGTTCCCGGAAGTGATCGGCGAGACCGGAGGGGGTATCCTGTATGCCTTGGATGAGCCCGGCGATCTTGTGCTTAAACTCAAGGCCGTGCTGAACGACAAGACGTTGCACGAACAATTAAGCCGTGCCGGCCGAGCCCGTGTCTTAGAACACTTCACCGCAAACAGAATGGCCCAACAGATCGCGGATACTTTGGAGACGATATGCCCAGCAGCTTTAAGATGACCCGGCGTGTGGTGTTCAGCGAGACCGATGCCGCCGGGATTGCACACTTCGCCAACTTCTTCCGCTGGATGGAAGACGCCGAGCACGCCTTCCTGCGCTCGCTGGGCACAAGCGTCCACCAGCAGGATTCGACGGGGCTGCGCGGCTTTGCACGGGTTGGGGCTTCGTGTGAATACCAAAGCCCGCTAAAGTTTGAAGACGAGTTCGCCGTCGTGCTTTCCGTCCTCGAAAAGAAGGCCAAGTCGCTGACCTACGGCTTCAGCTTCGAGGTGTCCGGCGTCGACAAACCCATCGCCACGGGCGAGATGACCGTTGTTTGTATCACACGCCCGAACGACGCGGACCGGATGCGGGCCACCGACATCC
>CBDUNP010000173.1:0-6463 GCA_965368605.1 uncultured bacterium
GGGGGGGACTCGGTAGCGGACGCCCCGGCCGAACGACGGAACCACAGGACAAGGCCTCGACCTGGTCCCGACGCGCCGCGCCTGCCGTCATCCGCCGGAACATCGTGGGTTGATAGAGGCAAGAAGTGAACCGCCAAGACGCCAAGAGCGCAAAGGAAGGCAAAAATGCATAAATAACCGCGAAAAATAGAATAAGAGTGTGGACAGGATGACAGGATTAACCGGATAGGATGGGCAAAAAGACCGCGCGCATGGATCATGTCCATCCTGTCATCCTGTCCACACTCCCCGTTTCTGTCTATCTCCCCGCCTTGCTCTACTCCGCGCCTTCCTTGGCGCACTCCGCGTCTTGGCGGTTAACGCCTCTTCCTTCTTCTTCGCGCGCTTCGCGACTTCGCGGTCATCTTCTTCACTTCAGCAATCATCAATCACAAATCAGCAATGCCGCCCCCCTAAACACCCAGCTTCAACACAAAGAAGATGAACCACACCAGCACATACGTCGGGATCAGCACCGGCAGCGCGTACTTGAAGAAGTACCCAAAGAAGCTCGGCATCTGGATGCCCGCGCTCTCCGCAATACTCTTGACCATGAAGTTCGGCCCGTTGCCGATGTACGTACACGCCCCGAAGAACACCGCGCCCACCGAGATCGCGATCAGGAAGATCTCCATGTCCTTGTTCCCGATAATCATCGCGATGCGGATATCCACATCACTCACCTTGCTCTGCTCGATCTTGGTCTTGTTGTACTTCAAAAGCGTGTCGTACCCCGCCAGGATATGTGGGTCCATATCCTTAGGCGGCTCAGGCACCATCCCCGGCTCGTGGTTATCCAGAAGCTCTCGCAGCTGCCCGATCTCCTCGCCGTACTTGTCCTGCACCTGACCCTGCTTGGTCTCCAGGAACACCAGGTACGTCGGCGCGTTGTCCAGCATGCTCGAGAGGCCGCCGGTGATGAAGTAGTACTGCCCGGGCGTCTTCAACGGCATCTGGTCGGAGTGGTGGCTCAGGTAATTCAACGCCGGCACCATCGTCGAGAAGATACCGACGAACAGGATCGCGACCTCCTTGATGGGCCCGTAGTTGAACTCGTTGCGCTCATAAATATAAGGCTTGGTCGACAGCTTCGACGCCAACGCCGCGATGAACATCAGCACCTCACGGCTCAGAGGCAGCATCAGGTATTCACCATCACGGATGTGCTGGAACATACTCGGGCGGAACACACCCAGCAGGATCATCCCGATGTACAGGAAGTTCTGGAAGCCGTAGATCTGTACCGCAGGGCCGGCGTCCTTCTCGTGGACACGCTCGACCTTGGAGTGGTCACGCTTGTCGATGATCCAGAACACGATCAGCAGGATCACCAGGCAGACCGCCCACATCGGCCAGAGCGCTTCAAGCACCCAGAAGAACGGGATCCCCTTGAGGTAACCCATGAACAACGGCGGGTCGCCGATCGGGCTGAGGCTGCCCCCGCAGTTCGCCACTGCGAAGATGAAGAACACGATGTGGTAGGGCTTGATGTGGTTCTTGTTGATGCGGATGTAAGGCCGGATCAGCAGCATCGCCGCGCCGGTCGTCCCGACCACGTTGGCAATCACCGCACCGACCAGCAGCAGCATCGTGTTCGTTGTCGCCGTCGCGTCACGAGAGACCTTGATCACGATCCCGCCGCTGACGATGTACAGCGACGCCAGCAGCGCAATAAAGCTGACATACTCCTGCATCTCGTGCATCCACGCGCTTCGGCTGGCGGTGAGGTCAGGGAAAAAGAACAGGTAATACACCGCCGTGATCGTCCCCAGCACAATCGCAAACTTCGGGTAATGATGCTCCCAGAAGTGCATGTTGATCAACGGCATCAGCGCGATGCTGCCCAGCAGCAACGCGAAAGGCAGGATCCAAACCCAGTGCACGTTCGGCGGCCCGTGGTGCCCGGCGTCCCCGTGCCCGCCCCCGTCGTGCGCTTCCTCCGCGTGTTCGTCGCCGGCATGTACGCCTGCAGCCGCCACGCCGTCGTGCGCCGAGGCATCCATGTGTCCATCAACCTTATCCGCCACGTCGTCGGCGTGTTCATCGACGGCACCCGCGGCGTCGGCCACGTGCCCCTCAACCTTCTCGGCGGCGTCTTGGGCGTGCCCGTCATCGCCGTGCGCCTCGACCTGGGCGTGCGCAGCGTCCGCAGCATGGCCCGGGCCGGCGTCGGCCGGGGTCAGCCGGTATACGATCGCAAACACAAGCACGATCCCAAGCAGAAACAGCGCGATCCCCGGCTTATAAGTCGAGCTTGAAGGGGTGGGTTGATCCGTCATATCTAAGCCTCCGCACAACGTGCGTTTGTAGTTCAGAGCGTATGCGACGCTTCACGAGTCCGGTCAGACCGGGTCAGCCTTCGTAGGCCGAGCCCAGCTTGCACATGCCGTTGAGGGTCCGTGCAAACAACATGTACAACCGCTTAAGCCGGTGGATGTCCTTGACCTCGCCCTCCACCTCAAGGACCAACTCGTCCACGTCTTCTTCGAACTGATCCTCAAACCACGAGCCCGCGTCACGAACTTGCAGATGGATATTGGGTTCCAGCTTGACCAGCTCGCGCAGCGCATCATCGTCGAACAGGGTCTTGATCCTGTCTGGGTCGCTGCCCTGGATTAGGAACATCTTGTCGAAGGGTTCGTGTTCAACTTTGATATCCTGCATGCCGATCAGTGTGCCGATGTTCGTAAAGATGCCCTGATGGCTGACCGCGAAGCGCAGGCAGTCGGGGTTCACAAATGGGGCACGCAGGCGGGTATAGATGTGTTCGGAGCGGTAGCCGGCCTCGGTATGCTGGTCGAGCGTCACCGTCCACGGGCCGACCTGGGCGACGACCTTGTCGTGCCGTCCGCCCTTCTCGTCGGTCAACTGCCCGCCCAGTTCCTCGCTGATCTTCTTCCAGAGTTCGTTCTCGTGGTCGGCGAACCTCTCTCGCAACGATGCCATGCCATGCCCTTTCGGTTGATCGCGTCAACTCTGCCGCGCGGCAAAATTGCCGGCTTCGTGACACTACAACCGTCACGGGTCCGGGACGCATACAACGTCGGCTTTTGATGCGACGATACTTTAGGCCTGATATGGTCGTGGTTTAGCCCCACCCGATCGGGTAGAGGCTTATTTATAGACATGTATTCTTGGACGTGACCGGGGGCGATAATGTTCGGGTTAGCTCATCGCCGCCCCGACGCCGGCCTGGCTGGCGAACTCAACGGGGTGCTTCATCGCTTCACTGGCCTGACGCTTGAGCGTCCCAAGCATCGTACTCACCCGGCTCTCCGGCAGGTCAAGCACCAGGCTGATCTCGGCCTGACTGAGCTGATCGGCATAGAAAAGCAACAGAATCAGACGTTCCGTGCGGTCCAGTGTGCCCATAAACGCACGCATCCGTCCAGCATCCTTGCCATTCATAAGATGACTCCATTCATCCTCGAAGCCGAATCAGTTCAGATTGTCACGCCGCCATGAATACAGATGAGCAAGACAGTCGCTCACCCTCCGTGGTGACCCACGGCGGAAATGCCTCCGGTAGATTACTTATCGGACCGCAGGTCGAGCGCGCTTTAACCTTTTTCCGGGTTTTCCACGAAACCACAAAAAAAATCTGAGCGCGGTTCGCGCCCTCAAGCGAGACGTAACATAACCCCAGAAATAAACGTCGGATAAGTGGATTTTCGATCTGTTTCATCCCGCTCCAGGGGCCTGGAGACTCACGGAAACGCCGGGCTAAGAGGTAGATAGGAAATGCGGGTGATAGGACTCGAACCTACACGGGTTTTACCCCACCAGAACCTAAATCTGGCGCGTCTGCCAATTTCGCCACACCCGCGGCGGCCGACAGTGTCCTAGGATACCGCAGGACTTGCAACTTACCCACACCCGGCCCACACTCACCGCCATGTCAGACCCCTTTGCCGTACTGAACCTGCCCCCCCGCTTCGACCTGGACGACACTGAACTGCACAGCCGGTTCATCCAGGCCTCGGCCGCGACCCACCCGGACCGGTTTACCGACCCGGTCGACCAAGCCCAGGCCGCCGAGCGTGCCGCGGAGGTAAATCAGGCGTATGCCGTGCTATCCGACCCGGAGCGTCGGGCCGACGCCCTGCTGACGCTGCTGGGCGGGCCCGCGAAAGATGAAGACAAGTCGCTGCCGCCGGACCTGCTGATGGACATGATGGAGGTGCGCGAAACGCTGGAGGAGGCGGTCGCCAGCAACAACCAGGAAAAACTGGACAGGCTGCACGTCTGGGCGAATGACCAGCGTCAAACTCATCTGCAAAAGATCACCGCGTTGTTTGGCGAAGCTGGCGACCCTGCTGACCATCTACCCGCCGACACCGCGAAAGCCGTGCGCCTTGAACTGAATACTCTGCGCTACATCCAGCGCATGCTGGACCAGATGCCGGAGTGATAGATTTATGATCTGTGATTGATAATTGCTGAAGTGGGGAGGTGTGCTATGCGGGATGGAGGCGTTATTGTTTTCGTCGAAGCGTATTGAGTACACCGCAAGCCATCAGGACTGCAACGGCGGAGGGTTCGGGGACTTGTGATAGTGCTTCCGAAGCAGGAGGCGCGCCGACGTTCCAGTTGGCGAGTACGGTGTTGAGGTCGGCGATCCCGACAAACCCGTCGCCATCCGTATCACCGGCCAACAGGTCGCCGGGGGTCACGCTGGCGTTCCATGCGGTAAGGATCGTGTTTAAGTCATCGATGCCGACGAAGCCGTCACCGTTGAGGTCGCCTTCAATCGCGGCGAGCGTCAGGGTTAGCGTCATATCAGGATCGAAATATTCCAATTGATAAAAGTTGTAGTGGCTCAGAGAAAATATAAACGGCGTCCCGTCTCCGAGGATGCCTGTCAGGCTGACGTCGCGATCTTCAAGCACCAGCGATTCACCGACCGAAAGCCCGTGGTCGAGATAGACCCCGTTCACGGCAAAGGAATGGCCGACGATATTCACCTGGGTATCCGCAGAGGCCTGTAGCCTTCTGCCCATCTGGCCGCCCGAGAGGTTGAGCGTGCTGCCTGGGAGCAGCCTCATCCCCTGCCCGATCTGCCCGCCCTCGACATTGACGACCGAATCAAACACCTCCAGCACCTCACCGACCGACCCGCCATAGATATTCATATTGGCGTGCACGGCGGCAAAGGACTCGGGGATCGTTCCGCCGTCGTAGAGGTTGAGCGTCTGCCCGTCGCGTAGTCCCGCCGGCGCAGCGTCGCCTGGGACATTGAATAGCTGAGATGGCTGAGGAAGACTCGCCAGGGCCAGGGTCAAGGTGCCATCGTCGATCCTGTCCCGCGCTTCGGATGTGAAAATAAACGGGGAACCGTCGGCCATGGTCCCGGTTAGGACCGAACCCTCGGGGAGATTAAATGGCAACGTGTCACCGATGTTATTCAACCCGGTGACGGGCACACCGTCGAGTTGGAACTCGCCCCCACTGATCACGACACGGCTGCCCGACCTAAAACTGACGCTTTCGCCGAAGACACCTCCTGACATATAAACATCGCTGTTCTCTTGTACGTCAAGAAAACGGCCGAATCGGCCGCCGGTAATATTGACCGTGCTGCCGACGTCTGCATAAAAACTGCGCCCGATCGCCCCCCCGCTGATATTGACCAGGCTGCCGTCACGCGCTGCAAACGAATAGTTCACATCACCGGCGCTGATATTGACCACACTCCCGGCGTACGCCGTCATCAGTATCCCAACGGATCCTCCCGTCATGTTCAATTCGCTGCCGTCGAATAGATTTAAGAAAGAAGCTATCGATCCCCCGGGGTGAAGATTCACCGTGCTTCCATAGAGCACGTCAAGCGAACTGCCGACGCTCCCGCTGTGAACATTTAATTCGGTTCCGTTCATTTCACCGCGCAACCCCATCACACCGCCCGTGACATTGACTGTGGCTCCGTGTGTGATGAAGTGGTCGCTCATCTCAGCGCCCGCTGCAAGATTAAGTGTCTGGTCGGACCGCAGGCTTGTCGGCACGGGGTCACTGGGGGCGTTGATGATCGCAGGCCCCGGGGCCGGGACATCTGCCAGCTGCAATGTCAGAGTGCCGTCGAGTAAAGCGTCTAATGCGTAATGTGAGAACAACGCGATCGGTGTCCCGTCGGTCAGTGTGCCTGTCAGCAGCGAACCTTCGGGCAGGTTGACTGCGGCGGTATCGCCGAGTGTATTTAACCCGGGGATGGGTGCACCGTCTATAAGAAAATCATCGCCCAAGACCCGAACGGAACTGCCGACATATGTTGTCAGGTCTGCCTGGAGCCTGCCGGCGGAGATATTCGTGGTGCTGCCTGCGTAGGTTTTGTAGTAACCGATCAACTCGCCGCCAGCGATATTGACCTCAATATTGCTGCTTGTTCCGAACTTGTCGCCGGCGTTCAGGCCGCTGATCAGACCGCCCG
>CBDUNP010000174.1:0-6413 GCA_965368605.1 uncultured bacterium
CGGGGGCACTTCCGGGGGTAACTCCGGGGGCGGCTCAGGCAGCGGCGGCACGGCTGGCGGCAGTGACGGCGGCGATTCCGGCACTGACAACGGCAACAACGAGCCCCCGACTTCCGTCGTCAACCTCGATCAGCACCCCGTCCTGGGCATGAACCTCTCGTTCGTCACCTACTGGACACGCGAATGGGTCTTCACCAACGTCATGCGTCAGTCCCGTGACTGGCTCCCGACCAACACCGGCGGGAAGACCTGGGACACCGGCGACGACATCCAAACCGACGCCAACGGCTGGCCCATCCTCGGTGAAGGCAAAGCCGCCGCCACCTACATGCTCAACGCCATGGACGGCCGCTATCCCGGCGGAAAGTACATCTGCACCTACGACGGCGAAGGCGACATCGTCTTCGACTGGGACGGCAAGATTTCTTCGAAGCAGAACGGCCGGATCGAGGTCCAGGTCACGCCTAGCGACCACGGCATCTACCTGCGGATCGAAAACTCCAACCCCAGCAACCACGTCCGCAACATCAAGATCGTCCACGAAGACCTGGTCGATCACCCAAGCTCGTTCCACCCCCTGTTCGTCGAACGCCTGCGTCCCTTTAAGACCCTGCGTTTCATGGACTGGCAACGCACCAACACCACCTACCAGGTCAACTGGTCCGACCGGATCACCCCTGACCACTACACCCAGGCCGGCCGTGGTGGCGTCGCCATCGAGCTGATGATCGAGCTGGCCAACGAACTCGGTGCCGACCCCTGGGTCTGCATGCCCGCCCACGCCAACGACGATTACGTCCGCCGTTTCGCTCAGATGGTCAAGGGCAGCCTGCACGCCGACGGCAAGGTCTACGTCGAATGGAGTAACGAAGTCTGGAACAGCCAGTTCGAGATCCACAAATGGATCAAGGACAACACAGGCGGCCAGTCTCTGTCCCTGCCGTTCTTCGACAAGTGGGCCGCCGAAGCCCGCCGTGACTTCGCCATCTGGTCCGATGTCTGGAGCAACGATTCCGACCGCATGGTCCGCGTTGCCGCCGCACAGGCCGCCCTGTCCTGGGGCACCGGCAAGCTGCTGGAGCGTATGAACGGCCAGTTCGACGCGATCTCCTGCTCGACCTACTTCGGCCTGCGTTCACACGAAGAAAATGCCATGAGTAGCTCGACCTCCGTACAGGAAATTATTGATATCCTCGAAGAGAACATCGTGACGGACAACCGCCAGTACTACACCGAGCACGGCCAACTGGCTCGCGAGTACAGCCAGTCGCTGGGTCGGCCCATCCGCCTGATCGCCTACGAGGGTGGCCAGCACCTGGCCGACGGCGGGCGCAACAAGCCGCACAAGGCTCAGCTCATCGCGGCGCAGGATCATCCAAAGATGTATGATCTGTACCAGCAGAACATGTTCGAGTTCGAGCGGGCCGGTGGTTCGGCGAACGTCATGTTCAACTACGTCGGCCGCCGCGACCAGTGGGGCTCATGGGGTCACCTGCAGTACCAGGACGAGCCCGTCAGCAGTGCCCCGAAGTTTAAGGCGATGCTCGACTACCCCGGCTCGCAGAAACGGCTGGAACTGACCACCTTCGATTAAGCACGGAGTCGTCTTGGACCCAGGGCATACGAAAGAAAACCTAGAGGGTCCGGCCGAAACATCGCCGCCCCCGAACACCCCCCAACCGGCGGGTGTCTCGGGGGCGGTCGGCCATTCCCACCCCGCCGTCAACCCTTCCCCAACGGACCCCAAAGACCCCGGCGTCAAGGCCCTGGCCATCCGCAGCTCCTTCTGGGCGCTCGGCGGCAACATCACCCAGCAGGGCATCCGACTGGCCAGCAACCTCCTGCTGGCCTACCTGCTGATGCCCGAGGCCTTCGGGCTGATGGCCGTGGTCAACGTGGTCCTGATCGGGCTTCAGATGTTTTCGGATATCGGGATCGGCCCGAGCATCATCCAACACAAGCGAGGCGAAGACCCCGCCTTCTACAACACCGCGTGGACCATCCAGGTCGTCCGCGGCTTCATCCTCGGTATCGCCGCCGTCGCAATCGTCGTTCCCCTGCTCTACCTGCTGGGAGATCTGCTACCCGACACCACGTCCGACGGTTCCACCCGCGTCTACTCCGACCCTCAGCTACTGCCACTGATCGCCGTCGGCGCGATCACCGCACTCATCAGCGGGTTCAACTCCACCAAGCTCTTCACCGTTAACCGAAAACTCAACATCGGCCGACTCACCATCCTGGAAGTCTCCGTGCAGGTCGTCGGTGTGGCTGTGATGGCCTACTGGGCCTGGCAGTACAGGAGCGTCTGGGCCCTGATCGGCGGCAGCCTCGTCACCGCGTTCCTCAAGATGGTGCTCAGTCATGCCATGCTGCGTGGCCCCAACAACCGCTTCTACTTCGAGCGTGAAGCCTTCGACGACCTGATCCGCTTCGGCCGATGGATCTTCCTGAGTACCGCGGCGCTCTTCATCGCGGCGCAGGGCGACCGATTGCTGCTGGGCTTCTACGTCAGCAAGGCCGTGCTCGGCGTCTACAGCATCGCCTACTTCCTAAGCGAAGCGCTCGCGCAGATGATCGCGTTCGTCACCCGCCGGGTCTTCCTCCCCGCGTTCAGCCGGGTCGTCCGTGACAGCCCGGAACGCCTGCGACAGAACTACTACAAAGTCCGCCTCCGGCTGGACGCGCTGACCCTCCCCGCCGCCGGGGCGTTGATGGTGCTGGGCTCAGACATCGTCAGGATCCTCTACACCGACGAGTATGCCGCCGCCGGCCCCATGCTCCAGATTCTCGCCATCCGTGTCGCCTTCGCATGCACCCTCCCCACCGCGGTTTCATGCCTCCTCGCGCTCGGGGACTCCAAGAGTGTCTTCGCCAGCAACCTTGGCAAGACCATCGTCCTGCTGAGTGGCATCCCTCTGGGCTGGCATTACGGCGAGATGATGGGCGTCGTCTGGGCTATTGCGTTATCGGAACTGGGATCGCTGCCGATCCTCTGGTGGCGCATGCACGCCCACGGCCTGCTGTCCCTGCCCCGTGAGGCGCTCGCCGTCGTCTTCGTCGCCCTGGGTTACGCGGTCGGTTGGCTGGTCAGCATCCCATTGGCCTGGATCTAACCCCCCCCCCCCACCTTGCTATGATCCTAACCCCACGGAGCCCACGTTCTTACAGCGTGGGTCGGTTTCGCCAACTAACCACCAAATTCACGCTACAACCCCCGATTCCCCCACGATTTCCCGCTTGTTTTCCCGCAGCGGCAAACCCCGATCGCCGATGAACGTATTATCCCCTTGCGGGGGCGATTCAGGATGTCCGATAACTAAGACGCGCAGAGACACGCCGACCGAATGAACGCACTGGTCCCCATTACACTCCTGGGCTGGACGCCCATCGTCCTGATAATGTTCATGGCCCTGTCGCCTAGGCGTGCCGTGATCGTTTCGTTCATCGCGGCCTGGCTGTTCCTGCCCGTCCCGGTGCCGGACATGTTGATCATCCGCGGCCTGCCCGAGCTGGACAAGATGACGGTGACGTGCTTCGCCGTGCTCCTGGGCACGTTGATTTTCGACAAGGACAAGATGCTGTCCTTCCGCCCCAAGCGCTACGACATCCCGATCATCATCTGGTGTATCGTCCCGCTGTTCTCGTCGCTGACTAACACCGACGCCACGATCTACGAGCACCCCCCCATCGCCAACCCGCTGTACGACGGGCTCAGCGAGGTACTCAAGCAGACCGTCACCTGGGGCCTGCCCTACCTCATCGGCCGGGTCTACTTCAACAACCTCTTCGCCCTGCGCGAGCTGGCGGTCGGCATCTTCATCGGCGGGCTGATCTACATCCCGCTGTGCCTCTTCGAGCTGAAGATGAGCCCGCATCTTCACTCCCTGGCCTACGGGCAGCACCCCCACCCCGACTTCCGACAGGCGATGCGATCCGGCGGGTACCGACCGATGGTCTTCATGGCGCACGGGCTGATGGTGTCGCTATGGATGGCGTCCGCCACACTGATCGGCGCATGGCTGTACTTCAGCGGCAACCTCAAACGCCTGAGCGGTGTGCCCGTGGCGCTGCTGGGCGTTCCGCTGTTTCTGGTCACGGTCGCCAGCAAGTCTATGGCGTCGCTGCTGCTGATGGTCGCGGGGCTGGGCGCGCTCTATGTCGCCACAAGCACGCGAGCGCGCTGGCCGATCATCGCGCTCATCGCCGTCGCGCCGACGTACATGACCGTCCGCGCCACCGGTCTGTGGGACGGCACGAATCTGATCAGCCTGATCACCAACGTCGCCGGCGAAAGCCGGGCACAGTCTCTGGAGCTACGCTTCCACAACGAAAACCAGCTGACCGCACGCGCGTTCGAGAAACCGTTCTTCGGCTGGGCCGGGTGGGGGCGGGCCCGTGTCTACGACCGCTACGGCAAAGACATCTCCGTCACCGACGGGCAGTGGGTCATCGCGGTCGGGCAGAACGGCCTGGTCGGGCTGATCGCCTTCACCGCCACACTGCTGCTGCCGGTCTGGCTGACGCTTAAACGCTTCCCGATACGCCACTGGTCGCACCCGCAGGTCGCGCCGGCCGCCGCGATGGCGATGGTCCTGATCATCTACATGGTCGACAACCTGCTGAACGCGATGATCAACCCCGTGTTCATGCTCGCCGCCGGCGCCCTGGCCGGGCAATCCATCGAGGCGACACGCAGCCTCGTGAACAAGAAACAACAACGCATCGCCAACCAGAGAAATAAACCCGGCACGCCACCGCAAGCCGCCGCGATTTCCCGCTGACACGACAATAGAACTACACCTACCATGAGCACACTCATCGTCATCGTGAACTACCGCACAGCCGACCTGACCGTCGACTGCCTGCGGTCGCTGCGCGATGAGGTGCAGGGCCTGCCCGATACGACCGTCGTTGTCACCGACAACAAGTCCGGCGACGACTCCCCGACGCAGATCCATAACGCCATCGAGCAGAACAACTGGGGCGGCTGGGCGACGCTGATGCCCTTGGAATGCAACGGCGGTTTCGCCTACGGCAACAACCGGGCCATCGAGCCCGCGCTGCGGGGCGACAACCCGCCGGAGTTTGTGCTGCTATTAAACCCCGACACCGTCATTCGCAAGGGCGCGGTCGCCAGCCTGATTAAGTTCATGCACGACAACCCCAAGGTCGGCATCGCCGGCAGCCGGTTGGAAGACCCCGACGGCACGCCCCAACGCTCCGCCTTCCGCTTCCCCTCGATCCGATCCGAGCTCGACGACGGGCTGCGTCTCGGGATCATCTCGCGGCTGCTGCGCAACAAGTGCGTTGCCCCACCGGTCCGTGACGACACCTACCGCACCGACTGGGTCGCCGGGGCGTCGATGATCGTTCGGCGTGAAGTCTTTGACGACGCCGGGCTGATGGACGAGGGCTACTTCATGTATTACGAAGAGGTGGACTTCTGTCTGCGTGCCAACCGCGCGGGCTGGCCCTGCTGGTACGTCCCGGAGAGCCGAGTCGTCCACCTGGTCGGTCAGGCGTCGGGGGTGACCGTGCAGAACGTCAAGCCCAAACGCCGGCCCGATTACTGGTTCGACTCACGGCGGCGCTACTTCGTCAAGAACCACGGCCGGTTCTGTGCGTTGATGACGGACGCCGTCTTTGCCCTTGGGTACGCGACTTATCGGCTCCGCAGGCTCGTCCAGCGCAAGCCGGACACGGACCCGCCTAAACTGCTCTATGATTTCATCCGTCACAGCGTGCTACTGAAAGGC
The DNA here is from genome assembly GCA_965368605.1 of uncultured bacterium. Classification (GTDB taxonomy): domain Bacteria; phylum Planctomycetota; class Phycisphaerae; order Phycisphaerales; family Phycisphaeraceae; genus JAJRRS01. The sequence goes on from CBDUNP010000174.1 coordinate 5,760, forward strand.
GCGAAGGTTTGACCGATCAGGCCACACAACCCGCCAGGACCGCCGACTCAGGCGACGCCGTTCACAACGACGCGCCGAAGACGCTCGGCCTGCGCGCGCTGATCCGTGAAGACTGGCACGCCCACGGCAAAGACTGGACGCTCCCGGGCTTCCGCGCCGTCGCCGTCGCTCGCTTCGGGCAGTGGCGTATGAACGTCAAACCCAAAATCCTCCGCGCCCCGTTCAGCGTCCTCTACCGCGTCCTCTACCGCCGGGTGCGCAACGTCTACGGCATCGAACTGCCTTACAGCGTGCAGCTCGGGCGCAACGTCGTCTTCGAGCACCAGGGGGCTGTCGTCATCCACGGCTGTGTCAGCATCGGCGACGGGTGCATCATCCGACAGGGTGTCACCATCGGCAACCGCACGCTCGATAAACCGCTCGAAGCCCCGACCCTCGGCAAGAATGTCAACGTCGGCGCGGGCGCTAAGATCCTCGGCAAGCTGACCATCGGCGACAACGCCGTGATCGGCGCGAACGCGGTGGTGCTCAAGGATGTCCCCGCCGGAGCGCTGGCCGTCGGCGTCCCCGCCGTCATCAAGGAACCCAAGGGGGCGGCGTCATGAGTCCCGCAACCCCGCTTAGCGATGTCGGCGCCGTGGTGATCGGCCGAAA
>CBDUNP010000175.1:0-6410 GCA_965368605.1 uncultured bacterium
TCGGGTGCGGCAGTGCCCGATCCCCCACCCGGAAGCGGCTCCACCAATTCTATGTTGGAGAAGACCACAGAGGATGTTGCGTTGCTGTCGTCATCATTGATAAAGGCAAGCGAGGCGAAGGACTGGCCGGCAAAATCTCCGAGCGAAATCTCATAGCTGGTTGGTTGACCGACTTCCCCATATTGCCCCCGGTAGTCCTGGTTGGCAAAGGTCGAGAAATTCTGATTTCCAAAGAGTTGGAACAGGGCCTGAGTGCCGGACCGGAAGTTGCCGTCATTCTCCAGACCGATCGCGACCACTTCTCCCGTCGGGTTCAACACGGTCAGCTCGAAACGCAACACCGTGTCTTCGCTGACAAGATAGTCACCGTCGATGAAATCCGTCATTTTCCAGACGTTTCCGGTCAGGGTAAGGCTATCCCCAGTCTCCGATACGACATATCCCGTGCCCGGAGACGCATCCTGCCCGCCATAAGAGGCAATTGGACCGTCATTGAAGTTCACAGGCAGAGTGACATCAGCTGCGCCGGGTTCCAGCACATTGATCGAAACCGTCGAGACCGAAGTTTGACCCGAGCTGTCCATGATCGTGTATTCAAAGCTGGCCGGTCCAGTGTAGCCCTCTGTGGCGGCAAAGACGATCAGGCCGTTCTCCAGCGTGACGTCACCGTTCTTGGCGTTGGCAACGGCGGTAACGCTGATCTCATCGCCATCTGCATCCGTGTCATTCGCCAGCAGCGAACTTGCCTCGATGACCAGTTGGGCATCAGACTCCATGATCGCGCTATCCTCACCGGCGAGCGGTTTGGAATTGAACGGCGCGGGTTCGACGATGCGGATATCCGAGAAGACGCTGCTTGTTGACGTCGGATTCGCATCCTGATCGTGCATGAACACCAGGTATTCAAACGCCGTACCCGCGAAATCTCCCAAGGGGATCCGGAACGAAACAGTCTCGCCCGCGGTATCGTATGTCCGGAAATCCTGGTTGGCCTGTCTGAGGGTTCCCATGGTTCCGCCAAGCTGGAACAGGGCCTCGTTCCCGTTTGTAAAGGCGCTGTTGTTGTCCAGACCAATCCCCACCATCTCGGGTATCTCGGGAGATGTCAGTGTGACCCAAAGTTCGCTGTTTTCGGTGATGGTGACGTCTTCCGGCAGCTGGATCTTCTTCCAGGTGTTGCCTGACAAGGTGACGGATTGGTCCCCTTCATTTACCAAAGCAGCGCCATTTGATGAATCCTGCCCCGAGTACGAGCTGACCTGCGACTGCGCGACAAACAGCTCCGTCGCAATTCCGCCGACGTCGTTGCTCACGTCAATCACAACGGTGCTTGTCGTGACAGCGCCCCATTCATCGGTCACCGAATAGTCGAAGCTCGCGGTGCCATTGAAACCAGCCGTTGGCGTGAACGAAACAGTCCCAAGAACCGGGTCGAAAGCGACTTTCCCATTGACCGCGTTGTCGACACCTACGAACGCGATGTCATCGCCTTCCGGATCGGCATCATTCATCATCAGCTCGGTGCGGGAAATCTCAAAGACAACACCCGGAGCCGTGGAGCCGCCATCGGCCCCCAGGACCGGCCCGAGGTTGTCCTCGTCTATCTCGCCGTCCTGATCATTGTCCTTGCCATCGTTCAGTTCCGGCGCGTCAGGATAGATGGTGGCATCGGTATCGTCCGCGTCAGCCATATTGGTGACATAACCCGTTGGGGCCTCGTAGCCTTCAACACTGTCGGACGCGTCGCCAAAGGAGTCTTCGTCGGCATCGCGGTAGAAGGTGAAAGGACCATCAACGCCACCCACCATGAGTGTCGAGCTGCGCGGCACAGATCCGCCGCCTGCCACATCGACGTCGTAGGCGATGGTCACCTGAAGGCTCTCGCCATCCGAAAGGGCCGTGGCGAATTGTGCAGGGTCAATCGTGATGGTCGTAGCAACCTGCGCAAAGGTCACAGGATCGCCATTGGCATCAAAGACGGAAAGGCCGCTGACGCCCTCGGCGTCCACCTCACCCGCTAGAAGATCAATCTCGACGGGAGCAGCAGTTTCCAGCACGTCGTTTAGATCCGGGGCTGCCGCATCAAGCGTCAAGGTGGCGTCCGTTCCATCATCCGACAGAGTGACTGTTTGCCCGTCAATTTCGCCGGAAAGCGTAATTGTGGTATCGGTCAGCCCGTCGCCATCGGTATCCACACCGATTATGGCAGAGCCATTGGTGCGGCTGACGATGGTGCTGCCGCTGCCATTCTCAATGGTGATCGTGTCATCGTCGCCGAACCCGCCGAAGGTATCGCCGTCAAGCTCGCCCGCGGTGCCGGATACGGAATCTTCGCCGCCGCCCAGCTCAACAGTATGCGCGCCAAGGCCCGCTTCCACGTTGTTGCTGCCGGTATTGAGAGTAACTGTGCCGCCATCGTTTGCATTGCCCGACAGGTCCAGATCTTCCAGACCGGGATCGCTGAGATCCAGATCGCCGGGGCCATCGAATTGAACCACGTCAACGCCCTCGGTGGCGACCGGAGGGGTCGCAGGATCAGTGACAACAATCCGGTTCTCGACGTTCACGGTCACGATGCCAGTGCCTTCGCCGCCGTACCCGTCAACAACCGTGTAGGTAAAGCTGGCTGTGCCCGTGAAATCGGGGGCCGGAGTAAACGTTACGATGCCCGAGACAGCGTCAAGAACGGGCGTCCCACCTACGGACGCCGCGACGCTAGCTACGGTGAGCGTATCTTGGTTTACATCCGTATCGCCCATGAGCAGCGTGGACACCGCAATCTCGACCGGCGCGCCTTTCTGGATCGTAAAGGATTCGTCGTCGGCAACCGGATCGGCATTATCTTCGTCGATTTCGCCGTCCTGATCGTTGTCCTTGCCGTCGTTCAATTCGACCGCGTCTGGGTAGATCGTCGCATCGGTGTCGTCATCATCACCAAATTCGAGCGCGTGGAAATCAGGCTGTTCATAGGCGACGATCGTCGCGCCCGCGTCAACGCCATAGCCGTCGCCATCAGCGTCCGGATACCAGGTGAACGGCCCGTCAACACCACCGACCAGCAAGGTCGCCGTGTTCGGCAGTTCACCGCCAAGGTTGTCGGTAATCGTGTAATTGACGGTCAGCGCGACACTGTCCGCATCATTCAGCAGACCGGCGAATTGGGACGGATCGATCGTGAGTGTCTGACCGACGAGATCAAAGAGCACCGGATCACCACCGGCCGTATTGACCGTGACGTTGATGACCCCCAGAACATCGCCGTCCTCGTCCGTTGCTGCCGCATCCGTCAGCAGGGCGATCGTGACCGGAGCAGCTGTTTCCAGAACGCTGGGCACCGAGATGGCTGTCGCCGTCGGGACATCGTTGACGTTTGCAATCTCGATGTCAAAGGCCGCCTCGCTAGGCGGATTCGTCCCGTCATCCGCCAGAACCTTTACGGAAATAAGCCCGACGTCACCTTGCGCGGGCGTTCCGCTGAAGGTGGTCCCGTCAAAGCTGAGCCATGCCGGCAGGGGGCCGTCATCGGCCAGTACCGCCGTCAGCGTAAGGTTCTCGACCCCGCCATCATCGGCAAAAGTTTCGGCAGGAACCGCAAAGCTGAACTCCGCATCTTCGTTGATCGCTTGCGCAGTGATTGCGTTGACAACCACGGGCGCATTGTCGGGCGCGGACAATTCAAGGTAATCCCATTCCCCGACAAAACGGTTGTTCGCCCCGTTGGACCAATCGGTGATGGTGATGCCGTAGGCGACCCCACCTTCGCCACCTGTCAGCGGGTTGGCACCATCCAGTGCATCGGCCAGGGATCCGGTGATTGTGCGGGTTGCCGTGGTGATCGTAGCGATCTCGGTGTCGGTGTCATCAAACAGGATCGCGGTGCCGACAAGGGTTGCCTCCTCGCCCGACTTGTCGACCTCAAGCCGGAACAGAACCGACGCGATGTCTTCTTCGACGATTTCCGGCGTCTGGTTTTGAAGAATGATGTTCTCTTCTTTGGCATCCGTCAGGCTGTTTTCCTGCGAAAGCTGAAGGCGCGGTGTAGTTTGAAATCCGCCGATCACGAACTTGATGTAGTCGTCGGTCCCACCGGCCCCAAGCGTAATGCCAAACGACGCATATTGCAGTGGAATGGTGCCCAGCCAGCCTCCCTTGACCAGACTTTCCACAACAAAATGATCCACGCCCGAGACATCCGCCGCAGAATGATAACTGTCTTTCAACGTATTGCTCGCGCCGGTGCCAGTGGCGTAGGCGTCGGTTTCACTGGACTCGACCTTCAGAACGCCCCCCTCGATCAGGGATGTCCCTTCGGTAGTGCGGTCGCCGTAGGGATCAGTCTCGGACGACCCTGCGGGAGAGTAGGCCGGATTGACCATGATCCCGGAAAATCCACCATCCTCGCTGAACATATCCGTCGTATCGACATTGAAGTCCTGACGAATGCTGCCACCCAATGCCAGGACATTGCTCAGGCCGTTATCCTCGTCATAGGCGAACGGATCCGCCGCGTTGAGGATGCCATCACCATCGATGTCAGCCGGATCAATTGCGTCGTCATCCAGAATGGTGACCGTGGAAACACCATTGTTCAGTGATACCGGGCCCGTCGCGACGGCATCGGTGATGGTGACAGTGAATTCCACATCGCTGAGTTCCGCATCATCATCGATCAGCGTAATCGGCAGCGTCGCCGACGCCTCGCCTGCCGCGATCACGATAGTATTCGTGACCGGTGCGTCATAGTCAGTTCCGGCAATGGCCGTTCCGTCCGCGACGCTGAAGGTGACGGTCATTTCGTCCGTCAGATCGCCCGACCGGGTAAAGACGACTTCGGCAACCCCGTCGCCCTCTTCGACCGAAACATCGGAAACTGAAAGTGTTGTGGCACCAGACACCACCTCGACCGCTTCGCGCACGACGATCGCACTGACCTTGCCGCGGTCGGCACTCGCCAGGAACGACAGGTCGATTGTGCCATTCGCGCCCGGAGTAACCGGATCGGGCAATTCCAGAATGATCGGCGCGTTGATGTCGCCGCCATTGTAGGCCAGGGGGTCAAAATCATCCAACACGCTGCCTGCCGCAGGGGCTTCGCCCTCGACCAGGACATCAAAGACGCGTGCGCCGGCAACAGTGGCGTAAATCTCGGCGAAATAGAGGTCTACGTAGTAACTTTTTGCCGGGTCGATCCCCGGGAAACTGATTGCTGCGGCGAATTCGAGATCGCCATTGTCGTTGATTTCGGTTTCATAAACTGTTCCGTCAAACGCGGGCTGCGGGCCGTTGCCACCGTTCCCGTCAGCAAACGCCGTCCCCCCGGTGAACGGGGCACCATCAGTGCCGCTGGTTCCAGCAACAAAATCGATGCCATCTTGCGTCAGAGCAGGACCACCCGCATTGACGGCATAGAGAACGTCCCCGCGTTGATAGGTGGGCGAACCGGCCGCGTCGTCATCGAGCACCTGCGCCGTTGCCGCGGTCGTATCGACGGCAACGTCAAGCGTGCCACCGACATCGCTTGCACCTGTCAGCGTGACGGAAACGATGTCAGGACCGGTGTCGACATTGTCATTGGCCACGGCCAACACCAACGTGCCCACACCGCTGACAAAGGACACAACAGCAGTTTCCCCGACCGAGTCCGCCGTATCGTACGTTATCGTCAGATCGCCAGTGAAGGCATCGGTCGCCGTCAGTTCAAAGCCGACATTTGTGTCACCAAAATCACCCGCTTCAGTCACGTCGGCGGGGCTGGTCACGGAAACAATGACGTCCGCCGGGGCATCAGACAGCTGGAAGTTCAGCGTGGCGGTCGATGGGAAATTTCCGCCCTGGTTTAGCCAGATCGTATATGTACCGGCCTCCAGCGGCAGTGAAAATCCTGGGAAATCAACACCCTGCTGATTGCCCCCTGCGGCGAGTTCGGCCAAGATGTCGTTCCCGATCAGGCCATCGCCGTAGATCAGACCGCCCAGTAGATCGCCAACGTTTTCATAGGTGGTCGGGTTGGTCGTGACCGTGTCGCCCACCTGAATGCCGATAAACCCGTTCGTATCGGTGCCACCGGCGACGTCGTACCCATCCAGGATGATCGAAGACAGCACCTGTCCCTCGGGAACCTCGATAGTGAAATAGTCTCTGTCCCGTCCGCCATCAGCGGCATCACCCTGTTGGCTGGCGGTGACGATATTGTCGCCATTCTCCAGCGCAGGAAGGTCGGTGGGATCAAGCCCATCGTTCGAGAAGTCGCCAAACACGATGCCGTCTGCGGCATCCGTGCCTTCGATGATATCGACCTGCGGCGACGTTACGCGCACATAGTCCCACGTGGCGTCGAAACTGCCGATAGCAGACCCTGAGTCGAAGTCGGTCGAAGTGACACCCACAACAGTCGTGCCAGCATTGATCGC
>CBDUNP010000176.1:0-6357 GCA_965368605.1 uncultured bacterium
AGCCGGTGTTCGATGCAGAACAGCACGGTCGCCAGCGTTTCGCAGAGGCGGTCGCCGACGTGACGGTACCGGTCGTATTTTGCTTCGGTGTCGCGGCGGATGGCGTCGGGGTCGCCCCCCACTTCTTTTATCCAGTCGGCGAACTGGGAAAGCACGCCTTCGATATCAGAGCGGGACCACTCGAAGTGGTACTGGAAACAGTAGGTGGTCAGGCCGACGCGGAAGGCCTGGTGCTTGCAGCATTCGGAGCTGGCCATCAGCACGCCGCCGGGCGGTAGTTCGGTGATCTCCTGGCTGTGGGAGTGGAACTGATCGGTTTTCCACGGGATGCCGCCGAAGATCGTGTCGGGGAAGCCGGGGCGGAACTGTTTGACCGGGAGCCACCCCATCTCGGGCTTGTCGGCCTTTTGCACCTTGCTGCCGAGCGCGTGGGCGATGAGTTGTGCGCCGAGGCAGACGCCGACGACGGGCAGGTTCGCCTCGTGAGCGGCTTTGAGGAACTGGGCTTCCTGACTGATCCAGGCGTATTCGTCTGCCTGATCGACATTCATCGGACCGCCCATGGAGATGACGCCGTCGACGTTGTCCAGGTCGACGGGTATGGCATCGCCAGCGTACAGGCGGATGACCCGCAGCTTGTGGCCGTGGTCACGCAGGGTCTGACCGAGTCGGGCGGAAGTTTCCATCGCGTGATGTTCGAAGACGACAATCGCCATGCCTGAGGCTCCTATGGGGGTCCGTATCGTTGAGTATGGGATTCTAACGGATGATCCCGGCCCGCGGCGACCGGGTTCTCACGAGCGGCGAGGCGGGTGGCCGATAATTGGGGCATGGCAAACCCACACGCCCTTATCCTGCACAGCGGCGGCCTTCGGAGCCTGGTGGCGACGGCCCTGCAGATCGAGAACGACGAGAAGACCCGGCTGACCCTGCTGTCGATCAACGACGGGCGGGACAATGTCCATCACCGCCAGGACTACACCCACCGGCAGGCGGAGCACTTCGCGATCAGCCGGGTGGTCCAGATCGACCTGCCCCACCTCTACGGGCACGGGCACGGCAAGGGGCCGGACGGCGAGCCGATGGGCGCGCTGGTCGCGCCGCAGATGCTGTTGGCGGCGTTGGGCAGCGCGAGGTTCCAGCAGGCGAGCCATGTGGTCTGGCCCAGTTCGTTCGATGCCAACGTTAAGGCGATGGCCCGGGCGACCGAGCAGACCATGCTGGCGGACCAGTCGGGGGACTACGATCTGGGCGACGCGCCGCGGATCGATACGCCGTTACTTGAACTCAGCGATCGGCAGATAATCGAACTGGGTGAGGAATTGGAAGTGCCTTGGCACTTGTCCTGGTCGTGCATCGGCATGGCCGACATCCCCTGCCGGGCGTGTCCGGGGTGTCGGCGGCGCAAGGCTGCGTTCACCAAGGCGGGGATCGTCGACCCGGTCGAGAACCCGGCCGGGGCGGGGGTCTAACAGCCTGATCAATAAAGGCCGCGTACAGTCACTACCAGCGGTCGGGCTTGTCGTGTTCAATAAACTCGCCAACGCGCTCGGCGATCAAGGCGTCACGGTTGGTGGCCCGTTCATCCATTTGCTCTCTTAGATGCTCGATCTGTGATTCGAGTTTGGCCAACTCGTGCTCGCGGATCTGCTGCCTGACGTCGAAGTGATCGGCGACCAGCCCCTGCAACACCGCCAACTCCGCCGCGGCGAGCGCGTCGTCGCCGTCATCCGTCGCCTCCCGCAGCCGGCGGGCGCTCAGTTGTGACTGTCGGCTCAGGCGCAGGTCTTTGATGTGTAGCTCAAAGCCAACTGGGTCGTACCGACGCATCGCCATGAACCGGCCGAGGTGAGGAAAGTTTTCACCGATGGCGCGGCCGACGCGTTCGGGGCTCTTGTCGATGTATTTCTCGAGCTTCTCGGCCTTCTCGGGGTCGATCAGGCGCAAGACCTTCAAGGCTTCGCGGACCTGTTCTTCATTCATCGAGTCGCGGCGTTCGTGGTCACGGTCTCGGTGCGAGCGATCGCGCCGATCGTTATCACGTGGGCGTTCGCCGTCCTCCGCGACGACAGACAGGCTGGCGACTAACACCAGCAGGGCCGATAGGATCAGGCTCGACAATCTCATCTTGATGCTACCTTTCAAGGGTTTTCCTGATGACCGGGCCCAGCTTAGAACAACGCGGACTCATCCGCCCAGAGGTAGGTCACGTCCTGACTGAATTGATCCAACTCGTAGCCGGTGACGGCCTGGTCCATGAGGCTATTGGTATCGGTATCGACCGAGCTCCACATCGCTTCGGCGCTGACCAGCTCAACACGCAGCGATAATACGTCCAACTGCTCGTCGATCTGGGTGTTACCGGTCTCGATCGCGACGTCGGCGGGCAGGTCGCTGGGGTCAAGTATGGCGATCCTGCCATCCGGGTTGCTGATGCCGGTGGACGCGTCATCGGTGAGGACATATGCGCCCAGGCCGGCGCCGATGACAATCGCGGCCGCGGCGGCGATGCGCATCAGTGACGGGCCGATCTTTGCAACGACGGGCCCCTTATCGAGCATCGGGGTGGTTTGATCGAGGATGCGCTGGGTCAGGTCCGGGCTTGCCGGGGGAGCCGGGGGTGAGCCGGCGGAGACTGCGCGGTCCAAGAGCGCGTCCAGATGCGGGTCGGTCTGTGGCGATTCGAGGTTGTTCTGTTCGTGGTGTGTGGTCATGGTGATGCCCCCGTAGGGCTTAGGCCAGTTGGGCCGATGCGGTGTTGTCTAAGTCGGTGTCCGTTTTTCGGGTTCGCTTGGTCTCGTTGTCTGGCGTCATTATTTTCTTGAGCTTGCCCAAGGCCCGGTGGCCTCGGGAGAGCACGGTGCCCAGCGGCTGTTCGAGCGTCTCGGCGATCTCGGCGAAACTCAGGCCCGCGCTATGACGCAGGTGGATAATCTCCTGGTCGGCCGGGCTCAGCTGCTGGATCGCGGCGTGCAGCTGCTGGATCTGTTCGTCCTTGACGACCTGCTCGGCCGGGTCGATCGAGGGGTTCGGGCCACCGGACACGATCGACTGCTGAGCGGCGGACCATGAGCCGGTCTGGTCATCACGCCCGCTGGCGGCGGCGGGGCCCATGTCGGTGGGCTTGGCGTGGCGTTTTCGCCGACGCATCTCGTCCCGCAGGCCGTTCATCGCGATCCGGAAAAGCCAAGCATCAAACCGCCCGGTCTCCGTGTAGCCGCCCTGGCTGTGATTGATTTTCTTGACGACCTTCACAAACGCGGCCTGGGTCAATTCTTCCGCTAACTCTCTATCTCGACACTGGTTAACTAACAATCCGTAGACCCGGGGGCTGTATTGCTCGACCAACCGCCGCCAGGCCTGGGCATCGCCCTGAGCCGCCTGCCTAAGCACTTGTTCTATAGGCAATTCCAACGGCTGTCGGCCCATGTATGCTCCTATAGCCTAACGTCCAGGCCCCGGGATTATTGCCATTATGGCCGGATATCTGCCGATTCCCAACCCGCATAACCCGAACCGACTCGCAGGGGCCGGCTGGATGGCCGATACTGACCCCTATGGCCCAGGACCCCACGTACACCGAGCCCGACCTGCGAGACGCCGATGCCGTCACCGACCTGTTCTCCCGGGCCGCGGCGGCCAATCTTGATACGCCCGGCCGGGCCGGGGCGGTCGTGGATCTGCCGGACTCGGGCCAACTGCTGCTCACCGGCGACCTGCACGACAACGCCACCAACTTCCAACGCCTGCAAAAGCTGGCCTGCCTCGACGATAACCCAAACAACCGGGCCATCTTCCACGAGGTCATCCACGGGCCGGACCTGGTCAACGGGATGGACCTCTCCGTGCGGATGCTGGCGCGGGTCGCGGCGTTGAAGTGTCGGTACCCCGAGCAGGTGAACGTGATGCAGTCGAATCACGAACTGGCTCAGCTCCGCAGCGAAGGGATTCTCAAGGAAGGCCGTGACACGGTGGAGAGCTTCGACGAGGGACTGGACTTCATGTACGGCGGGCAGGCCGACGCGGTCCGTGAAGCGATGAACGCTTACCTGGTCAGCCTGCCGCTGGCGGTCCGGTGCGCCAACGGGGTGTTTACCTGCCACAGCCTGCCGGGCAACAGCCGGGCCAAGCGGTTTGACCCGACGGTGATCGACCGCGTCCCGACCCCCGAGGAGCTCGCGGAAAAAGGCGACGCCTACTACATGGTCTGGGGGCGGAACCAGAATCAGGAGACGGCAGACATGCTGGCGGAGGCCTGGGGCTGTAAGCAGTTCGTCCTGGGGCATCAGCCGGCGGATATGGGGTATGAACCGCAGGGCGAGACGATGCTGATCCTCGCCTCGGACCACAGCCACGGCGTCGCGCTGCCGATCGACCTGTCACGGACCTACGATCAGGAGCAACTGATCGAAGCGATCGTGCCGCTGGCGTCGGTCGTGCTCTAAGCAAACCCATTTACAACCAACTCGTGGAAATAATCCGGGGCCATGACATACTATCTCTACGTACGTATCGCCCCTGTCATCAGGAAGTGAGGCGGCGAAACGATCCGTGACGCAGAGATAGCCGGGGCCCTGTGACGGCGCGTGGGCCAGCCGTGTTATCATGCGTGTTGTCGATGAACCCAACTGGAAAGGCTAAACCGATGCAAAAATCAATCCTCGCTATGTCCGTCGCCCTGATATTCGCATGCGTGATCAGTGTCTCGGCGATGCACCATGAAGGGGCGGCGCAGTCTCAGCCCGAAGCAACGGTCAACCAGGCGGTCGCGGTGATGGTCTCGACCGAGGGTAACACGGCGCACGGCGTTGTCCGTTTTGTCCAGACCGATGACGGCGTGCACATCACGGCCGACATCGCCGGGCTCAGCGCCAACGCCTCCCACGCGATCCACATCCACGAGTTCGGCGACCTGACCGCGGCCGATGGCACGTCCGCCGGCGGGCACTACAACCCCGAGGGCCACAACCACGGCCTGCTCGATCAAGAAGATCGGCACGCCGGCGACCTGGGCAACCTCACCACCGACGCCGAAGGCAACGCCCAACTCGACCTCACCGTCGATAACATCACGATCGCAGGAATGCACAACCCGATCCTCGGCCGAGGCGTCATCATCCACGCCAAGACCGACGACGGCGGCCAACCGACCGGCAACGCCGGGCCACGCATCTCGATGGGCGTGATCGGGGTGGCGAAGCATCCGTGATGCGGGACCAGGGAAAGCACAGCGAGCACGGAGACGCAGAGAAGTAGACCAAGAAGGTATCTGCTAATTGACCCGGCTCATTTCATTCAGTGTGAAGTCCGCGACCGCGCCGTCGGTGGCGGCTTGGTAGGCCTTGAGGTTGTCGTTATTCATATGCACCTGCCAGAGCTCCCGGCTCTCCCAGTTCTCGAAGAATAAGAAGACCGCGGGGTTGTCGTTGTCCTGGTGCAGGTCGTATTGCAAGCAACCCTGTTCCTTGAGGGTCGGTTCGATGAGTTTGATTAATTCAGACTTCACCAAGTCGATGCTGTCGGGTTTTGCTTCAATCCGGGCGACGATGGTCAGGGGGGTTGCCATGGTGACTTCCTTACTGCTTATGATTGGTGGATGACTGCTTTAACGCGGCCGGTATCTACCGGCTGGATCGGGCCGTGCTCGGTGATGATCGCGGTGATGAGTTCGGCGGGGGTGACGTCGAAGGCGGGGCTGTACGTTTTGACATCCGGGGGCGCGGTGCGTGGGCCGAAGCCTTCGGTGATCTCTTCGCTGGCGCGTTGCTCGATGGGGATGGCGTCGCCGGTCGCGGTGGACATGTCGAAGGTGGAGCTGGGCGCGGCGACAAGGAAGGGGATGCCGTGGTGTTTGGCCATGACCGCCAGGGGGTAGGTGCCGATCTTATTGGCGGCGTCGCCATTGGCGGCGATGCGGTCGGCGCCGGTGATAACGACATCGACCTTACCCTCGCGCAGGACCTGCCCGGCCATGCCGTCGCAGATCAGGGTGACGTCGATCCCGGACGCGGCCAGCTCGAACGCGGTTAGGCGTGCGCCCTGGAGCAACGGGCGCGTCTCGTCGGCGAAGACGCGGACGGGTTGGCCTAATTGATGAGCCAGGTACATCGGCGAGGTCGCGGTGCCGATCCCGCCGGTCGCCAGTGCGCCGGCGTTGCAGTGGGTTAGAAAAGACAGTGGCTGGTGGCTCGTGGCTTGTGGCTGGAGTTGCTGGATAAAACGCAGGGCGTGTTCGCCGATCTTTTGGCACATGGCGGCGTCTTCGGCGTGGATGGCCTTGGCCTCGGCGAGCAGCGCGTCGGGGGTGCGCGGGTCGACGCGCTTCATGCGGTCGATCGCCCAGAACAGGTTGACCGC
>CBDUNP010000177.1:0-6344 GCA_965368605.1 uncultured bacterium
GTCCCAAGGGTTGGGCTGTTCGCCCATTAAAGTGGCACGCGAGCTGGGTTCAGACCGGCGTGAGCCAGGTCGGTCCCTATCTGTCGTGGGCGTAGCAACTTTGAGAGGATTCTTCTTTAGTACGAGAGGATTAGGAAGGACGTACCCCTGGTGCGCCAGTTGGTCTGCTAAGGCCATTGCTGGGTAGCTAAGTACGGCAGGGATAACCGCTGAAAGCATCTAAGCGGGAAGCCCCCCTCGAGATAAGAGTTGCACGCACTTTTGTGTGAGAGACCCCTGGTAGACCACCAGGTTGATAGGCCGCAAGTGTAAGGGCAGAGATGTCCTCAGCTAAGCGGTACTAACGGTCGATTGCTTAATCACTCCGACCCACGACCCACGTTCAATCTAACCATTGAATCGTCGGTTGTCGGTTAATCAAGCATCTTGTTTCTGCTGGAACTGCTTGTATCACACGCCCTCACGGGCACACCAAGACTTTTCACTTGCTATTCGTGGCTTGTGGGTACCCCAACCCACCCCCAGGCCACATAAGCCGTGGACACCTAACCGTGTCCTAGGCTTTTGCCGGTGACCATAGCGACGGGGTCACACCTGATCCCATGCCGAACTCAGCAGTTAAGCCCGTCGCGCCGATGATACTGTCACTGCGGGAAAGTAGGTCATCGCCGGCTTTTTTCAACCCTCGTACCCTAAAGGTGCGAGGGTTGTTTTATGCGCGTACTGAGCGACCCTGCCAGGCGTTAACCATCCTCGCCTCTCGGGTATTCTCTAGTTTGGGGCCTTGCTTGATTTGATCGCAAGCCCTCAATACCACCTGTCTAAACTTCTGTTTACGATATAGCCGTCGCTATATCTATGGACCTACAACATCACAAAATCGATAGGTCGCAGCTCGTCACCCGTTTTCATATCCGTCGACGAGGTGGCTGTGTAATCATCACCAGGAATCGAAACCTCGAGTGGGCTGCTTTTTTGTTATTTCCTGTACTGATCACGACGGTTGTCTTCTTATTCACGATGGGGGCCGGCCCCGTTACAGGTTCGATGATTGCTACCGTCTTGCTAGTAGTCGGATTGCCTACGATGGTATTTGCGGCCGTTTACCTTGGACGGGGGTGGCGGCTTAACTTAGACCCTGAGAGGGGGGTGTGTGTCAAGGAGTTCACCCAGCTGAATGCCGTATTGGAGGTGTATCGATATGACCTGGCTGAGTGTCACATCGGTCCGTATCCGGTACCGGTCACCTGGCAGGAGCGAAAGGATACACCCCGTTCGGGTACGTTTGTTTCCGTGATTATGGCCGTGGCTCCGTTTACAGCGTTGATTGGCTATGTACTCGGTGAAGAGCTCAAAGACCAGGTAGAGGTTACGCAGGAATTTCACGGGATTATCCACTACAACGCCAAATCGGATATCGGCAGCGTCCTGCTGATCTTCAAAGAGCCGGCAGATTGTCAGCGTGTTCTTAGTGCTTTCTCCGAAGTCTTGTCTGACCAGGTCAGCTTGTCATGATACGGCATGCATGTATGTGCGGCACCTGTCAGTCAGTTGGGCCGTGTCGCGTCTGATCCTGTTTCAATCTAAGCCATCTATCCATATAAAATTAGGCGTCTTCGTCCTGTATTGACCTGGGCGGTATCATTAGGCCTTGACAATGGTCAGGAGATATAGTAATTTCAGTATAGACTGAAAGGACTGTCATGCAGCTCACACCCGTCACCGAGAAGTTCATCCTCCACTGGGGCGAGATGGGGTCGCGGTGGGGGATCAACCGCACGGTCGCCCAGATCCATGCCCTGCTCTATATCTCCCCGGGGCCGCTCCCGGCCGACGAGATCGCCGAGACGCTCTCCGTCGCCCGCTCCAACGTCAGCACCAGCGTCCGCGAGCTGCAGAGCTGGGGGATCATCAAGACCGTTCACGTTCTGGGCGACCGCCGGGACCACTTCGAGTCCATGACCGATGTCTGGGAAATGTTCCGGGTCATCATGGATGAACGCAAGAAGCGCGAGTTCGACCCGACCCTGACCGTCCTGAGGCAGTGCGTCGATGAGGCGGGCAAGAGTAATAAGACCGACCCGACCGCCGCCCAGCGCCTCGAAGACCTCCTCGACTTCGTCGAGACCATGACGACCTGGTACAGCCACGTCCGCAAGATGCCCCTGCCCGCGATGGTGAAGTTCGCCCGGATGGGTAAGAAGATCCCAAAGCTGTTCAGTTGAAACCGTATCGGCCCGGCCCGCGTTTTCCCGGAACAAGAGATTTCAGTTATGACAGAAATAACAGAACATATCTCGGCCCCGGCCCGCCACGCCCGCGACTTCGCCACGGTCTTCCTCCACGACTGGCGCGACGTCACGATGATCCACTTCCAGGTCGAACCAGCCCGGCTCCAGCCTATGGTCCCGTTTGATCTGCATACCTTCCGGGGGCAGGCCTATGTCACACTCGTGTTCTTCAGGCTTGACCGTATGCGGACCCCAGCGTGCCCCCGGCTGAGCCGGCTGGCGCTTCGGCCGATCTCCGATCACCGCTTCCTGAATATCCGCACCTACGTCAAACATCAGGGCGAGCCCGGCATCTTCTTCCTCACCGAATACCTTGAAAACCGCCTATCGGTATTACTCGGCCCACTGACCTACGGCCTCCCGTACCGCTTGGGCCGCTTCAACGACTCCACCGTCCGGACACCCAACGGCCAACTGACGTTTCGCGCTCAACCCTCCCGCGACGAATACCAGACAAGCAAGACCGGCAGCCTCGATGAGTTTCTCTTTGAGCGGTACTCGGCCTTCACACGCCTGCGAAGACAAGACCGCGTCTTCCGCATCCGCCACGAACCCTGGCCACAACGGCCCGTCGATATCGAACTGACCGATACCAGCCTGCTGACGAACACCGAGCCCTGGTTCCCCCACGCAACAATCTGCTGCGCCCACCAGAGCCCGGGCTTGGTTGGAGTCGAACTGAGCAGACCGTTACACCCCGAACCGGCCAATCCCAAAGGAGCCTGACGATGGCGATGAACTACACCGTGATCACCTACCTCTTTTACCTGCCCATCAGCGTGGCGCTGACGGTCTGGGTCGCGAGGACACTGCACAAGAATGGCCGATACTTCCTGATCGATGCGTTCGGCGGCAACGAAAAACTGGCCGACTCGGTCAACCACCTGCTGGTCGTCGGGTTCTACCTGATCAACATCGGCTACGTCACGCTGGCGCTGCGCCGGGGCGACAAGCCCGACGATCTCCAGGGGGCCATTGAGTTCTTGAGCACGAAGGTCGGGTTTGTCCTGCTCGTCCTCGGCGCGATGCACTTTTTTAACCTCTACGTCTTCACGCGCTGTCGCAAGAACGCCCTGATGGAAAACGCGGCCCCTCCGGTACTCCCCGATGAAAGGATCACGGCCTGACAGCCGCGCTGGCCCTGAAGGTATGAACATTCGCGGAAGGATCAAGCTGATGAACTCATTATGCGTTCTATACGATTCCGCTTGCGGCCTGTGTGTCTATTGCAGGAAATGGGTGATGCGACAGACTGCCTACGTGCCCATCGAGTTTGTCCCGCAAGGCTCCAGTGAAGCCGCACGCCGATACCCGAAACTTCAAACAGAATCCCCGCCACAGGAGCTGATCGTGATCGACGATCAAGGCAACGTGTACCGGGCAGAAAAAGCCTGGCTGATGATCCTGTTTGCTTTGCGGAGGTACCGCGGATTAGCGATCCGGCTGGCGAAGAGCCAGCGGATTGACATGGCCCGTCGGGTGTATCACTGGGTATCCGCCCACCGGTACAGCATATCGAAGCGGCTCTGGACCCGCGGCGAGCCGGATTTTTACAAACAACTTGACACGTTGCGTGACCCGCCCAGATGCATGGTGGAAGAAAACCGTGTTGCGAGGTTTACGCAGAATAAGCGCGATGGGAACGCTTACGATGATGATGTGAACCTCATCGACCTCTGCGAGAGCGATGGGTCGGTCAACGGGTGAACCCGGCTATGACTGAAAGCGCCTGATCGACATGTTGTTCATCCATATCCGCACGCAGGCTCAGGCGGACACGGGAACTGCCGGGGGCGACGGTGGGGGGGCGGATGGGAGCGGCGAGGATGCCGTGGGCGTAACAATGCTCCGCCAGGGCGACCGCGTCCTTGGCTTGGCCGACCACCAGCGGCACGATCGGCACGACATGCTCCCCCTGAGGTATAAGCGTCCAGCCCTGAGCCTTGAGCCCTTCACGCAGCCGTATCGTCAACTCACGCACGCGCCGACGAAGCTGAGGCTCTTGTTGGACCAGCCTGACGGACTGTTCGATCGCCGCGGCCTGGGCGGGGGGGATGGCGGTGGTATAGATCAACGCGCGGGCATGGTTGATGATCGTGTCGATGACGGGCTGCGACGCGGTGATGATCCCGCCGAGCCCGCCGAGCGCTTTGCTGGCCGTGCTGATGGTGACTTGGACGCGCCCGACAACGCCCTGCGCTTCGCAAAGGCCCGCGCCGGTTTCACCTAACAACCCGGTCCCGTGCGCCTCGTCGACAACCATGACGGCGTCATAGGCTTCTGCCAACTCGCACAGCGCCGGCAGGTCGGCGGTGTCGCCGTCCATCGAGAAGACGCTGTCGGTGACGATGAAGCGGCGTGGGGTGGACGATGTCTGATCGCCGATGTCTGAATGTTGGTTGGTACTTGACGCTAAGCCGCACGCGGCGGCGTGGTGTCTTTGCAGCAGGCGTTTGAGTTTTTCAGTCATCAGGTGAGGGTAGGTGCGCACCTCGGCCCCACTGGCGCGGGCGGCGTCGATCAGGCTGGCGTGGCAGAGTTTGTCCAGGCAGATCAGATCGCCCGGCCCGGCCAGCGCGGTCAGCGCCGCAAGATTCGCGGTATAACCCGAGGGCAACAATATCGCCGCCTCGGCGTGCTTGAACTCGGCGAAGGCGCGTTCCGCTTTCGCGTGGATCGGCAGTCGGCCCGAGATCAACAGGCTCGCGCCGGCACCCGTGCCATACTCATTCACCGCGTCAACCGCGGCGGCTTTCATCGACGCATGTTCGTTGAGCCCCAGGTAGCTGTTGCTGGTGAAGTTGACCAGTTGCTTCCCGTCTTCCGTGGTAACGATCGGCCCGGCGTTCGAGACAAGCTTGAGCCGACGCAGTAAACCCTCCGGGTCCAGCCGCGCCAACTCGCTTATCAGTTCATCGTGAAAACGATCGGCATGCGTCAGAGAGGTGTACGTTTCGTCCGGCAGTGGCGGGGGGGTACTCATAGCAACTTCGACGCAACTCACGCGCGGTTTGGCGAGTCATTCCACCGAGAGGGTGATTTAAAAACAGCTTGTGATTCTTCGTCGGGATAAGCAACAGAGGTCGGCATGCAGCCGATCAGATCGGGGCGTCGGCGCCGCCTTCTTCGGGTGTTTCATCCACGAGCGTTTGTTTCATGAGTCGACCGACCTTGAACTTCACGGTCCGCTTCGGTGGAACCCAGACTTCTTCGAGTGTCTTGGGGTTCTGAGCCTTGCGTGCGCGACGCTGCTTGACCTCGAAGACACCGAAGTCACGGAATTCCAAGCGGTTACCTTTACCCAACTCAACAACGATGTTGTTCAGAAAGGTCTGAACGATGCTCTTGACGACCACACGTTTCTGTCCCGTGGCGTCGGCGATCTGATCGATGAGTTCTTTTTTAGTGACAGTGGCCATAGGGCGTCTCTCTATTCAGCGAAGATCAGTAATTGTCAGACCTTATAGACAGGCAGCCGGAAATGAATCGGAGCCGGTGCGTCTGGGTGAAATCCAACTTCAACACACGTCAGTATGCCAATGATTACCGGTCCGGTCAAGCCCAACCTGTGCTATATCATCATATTAGCGCCCGCTTGTTAGGTTGGGCAAGCTCGCCTACCATCCCTATTATGCCTGTGAAGCCCGATCAGCTGAAAATCGTCCACTACCCCCATCCGGTCCTCCGGGAGGTCGCCAAGCCCGTTCAGGCCGTCTCAGACGAGGTTCGAGCGGTCGCCAGCCGGATGCTCCAGCTGATGCACCAGGCCCGTGGCGTCGGCCTGGCGGCCCCTCAGGTCGGCCTGCCCTGGCGGATGTTCGTCGCCAACCCCTCGGGCGAGCCCGGCGACGACCGGGTCTTCATTAATCCAAAACTCACCAACCCCAGCCCCCAGACCCACCCCCACGAGGAGGGCTGCCTGAGCCTGCCGCACATCACCGGCGAGATCACCCGCCCGACCCGGATCACCATCGACGCCCTGGACGAACAAGGCCACCCCTTCCAACTCACCAGCGACCAGCTCCCCGCCCGCGTCTGGCAACACGAAAACGA
>CBDUNP010000178.1:0-6340 GCA_965368605.1 uncultured bacterium
CGTCCCCAGCCCCGTCCCCATCATCGCAAACGCCTTGAGTGCAGGCACGCTATCACGCACAATCTCAAGCCGCCCGCCTTCTGCCAGACGCCATCCTGTTTTTCGCGCTTCAGCCCCTGGTATCCCCCGTGTTTCTTGCTTGGATAACGTAACTGCGCCGCAGAAAATCGTAACCAGCAGCACCGCGCTGGCCACGGCTGGCACTGACCGCCGTAAGCCCCATCGCTTTGCCACAAACAAGCACGCGGCCACTGTGATCGCCGCTGCACCCGCTACCAGACCGCCGCGCGTCGCCGCCAGCGCAACGATCACAGCCATGAAGATCACTGCGCCGGCAAACAGGCCATGCCCAAATGTCGCCCAGGTCCCGATCCATGGTGCTTTATCTGTCTGATTGTTGTAAGCGTTTCTGTTTGTCCCATGGGAATAGACCGCCCACAGCGCCAGCACGCTCCCGATAGATAGATTCATGAACTGTCCGAAGTGGCTGTGCGCCGCGAAAGGCCCGGAGTTGAACGGCATGGCGTCAATCCCCGGATACATCCCCGTCCCGGGCAAGATATTCTGTGTCGCCGCGATCATCGCCACAACGGTCCCCGACCCCGCCATCATCCATAGCATTGCCCGGACGCCGCGAGGCGATCGGCTAAGTTGTAGCACTGTCAAAAAAACCACGACGAAGATCAACTGCAAATATAAATGATGCATCGTCTCGGCCGGGTACAGACTCAGCGCCGAATAGGCCTGTGTCGAATCCGTGTGTGTCAATCCCTCGGTCAGACGGTTCGTTGTCTCCGTCGTGCCCGGTGACAACCACGCGATCCATCCCGCAGGTAATCTCAAGCATTGAAGCAACACCAAAGCCAGAAACAGCACGATCGGCACATAGGCCCAGGTCCAGACAATGCGCCCCCGCGCGTTGAATAACACAAACACCACCAGCCCCAGACTCATCCCCGAAGCCAACAGATACACCAGACCCTGCGACCAGAACTGAACCGATCCGTACGCCAACGGTGAAACAAACAGGATCAGCCCCAGAAGAATAAAAAGATACCCAGCCGTGATACGGTCTATCACGCGGGTTAATAAGAACGGTTTACGCGTCTTCAGCGCTTCCACGTCTTGCGGTGCCCCTCTCGCTTCGCTATCTCAAGCTGACTCAGCCCCGAACCCGTGTCGGCTTAATCACCCGGAAGCGAAGGGATAAACGGGATACGCGGGACATAACTTGTCCGTGTCGCGACGGGGGTCCGGATCACCGCCGCCGTGTTCTCTAGCGAGCTAATCCCGACCGAGATACGTTCGGGGTGACGCTGGCTTCGATAGATGTTGTTCCGCCAGTCATGCCGGACCGGCTGACGCCCCCGGTTCCAGTCGCGCTGCCCCTGCTGGCCGGGCATCCCCATCATCCGCCTTGCCTGAATGCGGTCTTGATCTTGCCGCTGACTGACCTGGCTACGCTGATTGTCGCCTTGTCTGCCTTGCCGCGCCTCCGCGGAAACGATCAACAGCAGCAGCCCGAACACGGCGGGCACAAGAAACATCACTATTTTCGCTGGCTTCATCCCGAATAGCTCCCGTTAGCAACCTGCCGGACCCCGATCAGCACATACACGATCGTGTGCTAGGTGCATCGACCAGGTCAAGCGAGTAGGAGCAATTTTTATAAATTACTTACAAGGTCTGGTAGGTATGTCCTACCGGCCAGCACCGTAGCGGTTTCCCCAGCTTAACATTCCCGCCGCCATGCCAAGGATCGCGACGGTTGCGGGCTCCGGGACACTCGCCGACGGATTCGCCGTTGGGGGGGTGCCCGCGTTCCAGTTGCTCAGGATGACGTTCAGGTCGTCGATCCCGACAAACCCATCCCCACTAGGGTCCGCTCTCGGATCGCCCGGCGGCACGTTCTGGTTCCAGTTGGCCAGCACCAGATTCAGGTCATCGATCCCGACAAACCCATCGCCGTCCAGGTCGCCGCCTTGCAGCAGTCGCATCGCATTGGGGGAGATCAAAGTGCTGAGCTGCCCGCCGGAGGAGCCGCTGCCCTGTAATGAGGTCAGCAGGACCGACCCCGGGGCGTAACCGAGCAGTGTCGAGATATCGACGATGCCCGAGGGCTCGGAGAACCCGGTCGCGATTTGTATACGATTGGTTCCGTCGTCATCCATCTGCCACATACCGTCCCCGGCCCCGTCTTGCTGCACGTACAGCTTCCCATCGTCTGCCCAGGTCAGGTTGTCGGGGTTGCCCAATGAATTGATGCCGGACTCCGGGACGATCTGATCGATCGTCGCGCCGGAGGCGGCGGTGTCCAGCGAGCCGCCGTTGAATTGGAGGTTCAGGGCCATGGTGTAGAGCCCGTCGGTCTGGTCCGCAAAGACCAGCTCCGTGCCGTCGAACGGGTTGGTGTGTACGTCTTCGAGCTTGTCCTCGGTCAGTGCGCCCGACAGGGACGTGCTCCAGGTGCCCGAGACCGTGCCGTTCGGCAGGTCGGTGGTTGAACTGCCGGCGTTGGGCTTGAAGTAGTAAGTCGTGCCGCCGCGCAGGCCGTTGCGTTCTAGGAAATCCACTTCGCCGTCACCGTTTGAGTCCATGCCTTTCTCGCCGACGTACAGCCTGATCGGGCTGCCCGTGTCGTCTTCACTCAGGAACAAAGCGGTGTGCGTCGTGCTCCCCGTGTCGACCAGCGCCGCGTTTTCCCAACTCCCGCCGCCCAGGTCCGGTGCTTCCCAGAGCGTCTGAGTCATGGGGTCGATGGCGTAGAACCGGCCGGTGGTGTTGAAGACTTCTTCCCCGGTGATGTACATCTGATCGATAAACCCGCGTCCCACGCCGAAACTGTCGGGCATGTAGGACGTCCCCGAACACAGACGCGAGAGGTTCGCGCTGCTGTACGCTCCGACCGCCACCGTCCCGGTCGCGACGGGGTTGGGGTTGCTGATCGCGTGGTAGCCGCCATCAAATATCCGGTCGTACGCGTAACCCATCCCGGTCACAAACGAACTTGGGAAGGGAGTGGTCCCCCCGTCGATCGTGCTGTTGATCGCCTGCCGAAAGGTGTCCAGGTCCACATCTACCCGGCTGATCGCCGCGTCGTTGGTGACCTCGTGGTTGACAAAGATCGACAGCGTGTTGCCATACAGATAAGTCCCGAGCCCGTCATACGTACCCCGGCTTGCGGTCGCGCCGTAGCCGGCATCGCTGATCGCACTGATGTTGTTCCCCTGGGTGACGATCTCAAACCCGTCCCACCCGGCCGACGTGCTGTATTGAATCGCGTTGTTGCCGTTGATCGCAAACGCCGGGCTGGTACCCGCGACCATCACAACACCCATTCCGGCCCCGGTTAACCACCTGAAATATCTTGATACAACCACGGGCACGTCCTTACTAAAACGGGGGATAATCGATGGAAACCATCTCCTCGGATTATAGCACGGCTACGCCTCATACCCGGAAGAAATAGCTGAAATCACGTTTTCTTCTCTGTAGAACAGCACCAGGCCGTAGCCTGTCGGCTTTGGCTTGTGCTAAATAGGAATTAGGCAATGCTGTAAAGCAAGGGCGGGCCGGGTCAGGCCGCTTGAATGGGCGTGTCGTCGTCTTCGTAGATCACGCTGTCATCCTCGACCCCAGCCATCTTCTCATCGATCGTGCTGAGGTACTCAAGGCGAAGCTTCTTGGACTCCACGATCAGGTCGTGGCGAGCCGTCTCAAAGTGAGCCCGGGCCGCCAGCACCGCCGCGACCGACGTCGCCAGGCAGTACACCAGGAAGCCCAAGACAACCCAGATCAGGATAGGCGGGATCGAACTCATCAACCTGCGTATCGGGCAGCCGGGCCGGGTGTCTTGATGGTCCAATATACGCGGTGCCGTTATCGGTCCATTTGTGCCGTGCAACGGGATCGCAAGGCCTGATCGACCCGTCAAACGCGACTCCTCCCCCGCAACCCGCTACACTTTATCGATGCACCGGGCCCTTTATAAACCGACCGCCGGCTTCATACTGAGCCTGTTAGTCCTATTCGTCGGCCCCGCCTCGGCGCAGGTCAACGACGTCCGTCTGGATGTCCCCCGGGAGAATCTCGGGCTCGGCGGGCAGGCACGACTCGGCGCATGGACCCCGATCCGCCTCTCTCTTGAGAATACGGCCTCCGAACCCCGCCAGGTCATCTGCCGCTGGCTGCTCAATGACGCCGACGGCGACCGCGTCATGGCGCAACGCCGCGTCACACTCGACGCGCTCTCTACACAAGACGCCTGGGTCTACGGCCCGCTCCCCTTGAACACACAATCCAACGACCCCTGGATTGTGCAGGTGCTTAACGATGACGCCACCGCCGAACTCGCTCGGGCCGAATCGCTCCCTGCCACAACCTATCAGCCAGGCAATCGGCTCATCGGCATCATGGGCCATCGAGACCTGGGGCTGCATACTTACACCTACCAGGCAACTTCTCACGAAACCCCCACCCTCATCACCGGATTGAATCTCGCCACGCTGCCGGACCGCTGGTACGGCCTGTCCGCGATCGACACACTCGTCTGGTCTAACTCCGGCGGCGACCCTGACGACCCGTTGCTTTCAAGCAGTACCCAGCAAGCCCTTAGGCAATGGGTCCGACGCGGCGGCCACCTGGTCATCGTCCTGCCCGCCTTCGGTGAAACGTGGTCTGGCTCTGCGTTGTCTGACCTCTTGCCGGTCAAGGCCAACCGTTTTTTTCGTGTCGAAGGTTATCCCCCCGCGTGGCTGGGTTCACCCCGCGGCGCGGAACGCCTGGAAGTCGATATCACCACCTTTACCATTAAGCCCGAGGACGCTGTCGACGTCATCAAGGATCACACCGATGAGAACGGCATCACCCGTCCGGTGGTGATCGCCAAGCGGTACGGTGCCGGGCGCGTCACACTCGTCGGCTTCGACCTGGCGGATGCCCGCTTCACCCAGATGGGGCTGCCCAGCGGCCGGTTTCCACTCTGGAACGATATCTTCATGTGGCAGGCCCCCGTCTATACCCAGCAACTCACCGATTCATTCATTGATAACTCGACGATGTCCCGGCCCACCAACCGCAGCACGATCCCTCTGGACCGCTTCATCCCCGGCCGGGTCTCGATGCGGGCGACCGCCGCCACTGCGATGCTCGCCGCCATCTTCCTGTTTGCGCTGTACTGGTTGATCGCCGGGCCAGTGAGCTTCTTTGCGCTCAAGAGCAGGGGCGCGGCGCGGCACAGCTGGCTGGCTTTCGTCGTGATCGTCCTGGGCTTCACCGCGATCAGTTGGGCTGGGGCATGGCTGTTTGCGCCAAGCAGCGCCGCCATCTCCCACTTCACCGTCATCACCGCCAACGCAGGCTCACCTACCGTTCATGCGCATAGCTGGTTCTCCATCTACGTCCCCAGCTTCACCGACCAGGCCATCGCCATTGATCCCGATCATCCCAATAACCACAACACCCTCGCCAGCCCCGGCATGTCGGTCGACGGCAGCGACACCGGCTTTGTTGATCCACAGACCTACACACTCGATGCCGCCAACCCCAATGCTGCCGTCGTCCCGTTCCGCTCGACCGCCAAACAGCTCGAAGCTGATTTCCTCGGCCGGGTCGATCGGGAACAGACCGGCCTGACGAACCCATTCGTCTTGCCGCAGGGCGAACTGGAAATCCAACAAGGTCTGCCCGTGGGCAAGATATCGCACGGCCTGCCCGGCCCACTAACCAACCTGCGCGTCATTTACGCCCCGGGCAATAACCAGACGCCACGGATCTGGCAATACCCCGACTGGCAGCCCAACGAGATCCTCGACCTCGTAAAGTTTATCGACGTCGATAACCTGGTCGCCAAGCCGAAAACAGGGACCTACAACACCAGAACATTTACAGCAGAAGGTTATCTCGGGAAGCTGTTGAAAAAGTCACCCGGCCAGAAGCTCATCGACGCCGTCGGCAACGAAGTGTCGGTCACCAACAGCGAGACCATTCAATACATTGAGCTGCTCAGCTTCTTTGACACGCTCCCGCCCCCGGATTTCCGGGATGTCAGTTTCCCTTACGGCATCATGTACCGCCGCGAGTTGGGCCAACACCTGGACCTCACGCCGCTGCTCTCCGGCCACCGGCTCATCATCATGGGCCATCTCAACGAGTCGCCCATCCCGATCCCCATGACCGTCGATGAGCAGGAACTTGCCTCGACCGGCTGGACCGTCGTCCGGTGGGTGTATGATTTTAACTAACACTACAATTAAGAACGTATGTAAAATAATCGGATCGCCCTTATGCCCATGATCCAGACCATCAACCTGACCAAGCGCTACGGCGAGCTCATGGCCCT
>CBDUNP010000179.1:0-6318 GCA_965368605.1 uncultured bacterium
AAGCTGGTGAGCATCGTGAGCGTCGTGTTCGCGGGGCTGATCGTGAAGTTCTCGCCGATGATCGGCGGGCTGATCGGCCTGGGCTGATACGGGCCCTCAGGCGATCGCCGGGCATCGCCGGCATATTCTGCTATAATCTTCCGCCCCCGACGCAATCCGTCGGGGGTTTTTTACTGTAACGGGTTTAATCATCATGACCTCTGAACCACAGCAAGACCCGGCCGCGGCGGCCTTGAACCTCACGGACCGGCCCACGCCCGCGCCGACCGGCAGCGAGCGGGAGAAGGTGGTGCGCAAATTCATCGCCGAGGCCGCGAAGCTTCTGGCGGGGCTGCACTGCGAGAACATGGTCGTGCTGGACGTGCGGGGCTTAAGCGACCTGACGGACTACATCCTGATCGCGACCGGCACGAGTGATCGGCAGATCAAGGGCGTCGCGTCGCAGGTGACGGACCTGGCGCTGGAGTATGGGCTCGACCGCTTCGGCTCGGAACGTGACGACGACTCGACCTGGCTGGTGCTTGACTACGTGGACACGATCGTCCACCTGTTCGAGCCGACCGCCCGGGCACACTACGACATCGAGATGCTCTGGGGTGACGCGCCGAAGATTGACTGGCGCAAAGAAGTGGCCGGCGAATAAGCCGGCCTGACCCATGGCACACCGAACAGATCAAGGAGTTATTCACCATGGCTAATCTGGCCACAGTGCTTAAGAGCGAGATCGCGCGGTTGGCGCGTAAGGAAGTCCGTGCGGAAACTTCGGCGATGCGCAAGGCGGTCTCGAAGTACCGCTCGGATATCGCGGACCTGAAGCGCACGATCAAGGACCAGCAGCGGCAGATCAATGCGCTGTCGTCCCAGCAGGCGAAGCAGTCCAAGGCGGTGAAGCCCGCCAAGGGCGAGTTGGTGAATGTAAGGTTCAGTGCCAAGGGCCTGCGCAGCCACCGCGAGAAGCTGGGCATCTCGGCGGCGGATTATGCGAGCCTGGTGGGGGTGTCGCCTCAGACGATTTATCTTTGGGAACACGAGCAGACCCGCCCGCGCAAGAGCCAGGTGGCGGCGTTGGCGGAGGTCCGCAAACTGGGCGTGCGCGAGGCACAGCGTCGGCTTGAGGCGATGTGAGAATAGTGGGGGGGCGTGGCCGCGACGGCTAAACGGCAAGCCCGCGTCGGGCACGCAAGTCAGCAAGATTGTGTGATTTTGAACCGGGCGCTGTGCTGAAGGCTGCAGCGTGTGGTGCGCGGTATCTGGGGATACAGCGGGATATTTGGGATTATCCGCCGAGTTGGCTCATGGCGCGGTTGCCTCGGCCGGAGTGGGTCTCGGGCTTTTCCGAGACGCATTGGGCCATGAGTTCGGCGATCCTTGAGGGATCGGTCGTGGGTGTGTTCAGGGCGGGCATGGCATCGACTTCGCCGCCGTCGAAGAGGCAGGCGCGGAGTTGGCCGTCGGACGTCAGCCGCAGGCGGTTGCAGGTCTCGCAGAACGGCTTACTCATCGCGGAGATGAAGCCGACACGCCCGGCGGCGCCCGGGAGGGAGAAGACATTGGCGGGCCCGACCCCGGCTTCGTCGCTTCGATCCACCGGGGTCAGCGTGCCGAGTTCTGTTTCGATCCGCTCCATCACTTTACTGTTGTCGACGGTGTAGAGGTTGGCGGTGTCGAGCCCGTTGGCCAGGAGCTTGCTATCGCCCAGAGGCATGTACTCGATGAAACGCACGGTCCAAGGGTTGTCGATGGTGAGGCGTGCGAGGTCGGCGACCTCGTTGTCGTTCATCCCGCCGATGACGACGACGTTGATCTTCAGTTTTGTGAACCCGGCGTCCTGCGCGGCCCGGATGCCGTGGTAGATATCGTCCAGTCGGTAGCCCCGCCCGCCGGTGATCTTGTCGAACGTGTCCTGATGCAGGGAGTCCAGGCTGAGCGTGATCCGGTCGAGGCCTGCGTCGCGGAGGGGTTTGGCGAGCTTGGGCAGCAGGACGCCGTTGGTGGTCAGCGAGAGGTCGTCGGGGCCGAGTGCTTTGATCCCTCTAACGATGTTGACGAGGTCTTTGCGGACGGTGGGTTCGCCGCCGGTGAGCTTGAAGTGGGTGACGCCGATGGACCTTGCCGCCGTGGCGACGGCGATGATCTGCTCAGCGGTCAGCAGGTCCTTGTGATCGTAAAACGTGACCCCGTCCTCGGGCATGCAGTAGACGCAGCGGAGGTTACAGCGGTCGGTGATCGACAGCCGCAGCAGTTTGACGGACGCCAGGCTGCGTGGGCCCTGCGCGTAGTCGGGGCGTTGCGGTCCCGGGTCGAGGATGGGGAGTGCCAAGCTCATCGGGTCCATTATAGGCCCTGTGGGGATTGCAGCCTCGGGTTATTGGTTAGGGTCGCGGCGGGCTGCTAAAGTGTGGGTCTAACCGTGTACGAAGTCACCTGTCCATCCTGCCGGGTCGTTGTGAGTTCGCCGTTTGTGCGTGCGGGCGCAGCGGTGACGTGTGCGTCCTGTGGGCACCGTTACCTGATCAGCCAGACGCATTTCAAGCACGTCCCCACGCCCCGTCCCGTGGCCGGGGCTTCGGGCAAGGCGTCGTCGGGCGAGGGTGAGTTGGAGGAATCCGGCGGAGCCCAGGACCTGTCCGAGGTCATGCGTATCGAGGCGCAGCGGGAGCGTGACAGCAAGTTTGATGATTATGATACGCTGGCCCCGGCGGCGGACGAGCCGCGTAAGCCGGTGGTGGACCTGCCCGCCGAGCCCGAGCCGAAGGCGGCCGAGCAGGCCCAGGCGCCCAAGACGGGTCGGGGGGCCTACCTGCTGGCCGCGGTGGGTTTTTTGGCGTTGGGTGTGCTGGTATTGAGTATCGGCTTGTGGGCGATGAACTCAGACTTTAGCGTGGTGGGTGCGAACAACACCCCCGAGCCGGCGCCGCCACCCGAGCCTGTGTATGACGGGCCGGTTTATCAGGGGTTGCCGCTGGTCAGTTCAACCGCGTTAGAGTACAGCCCCTGGGTGCAGCCCAATGAGCCTTACGAGTCCAGACCCCAGGACGACCCGGACACCTTTGCCGCCGACAACGAACTGACGTCTACAGATGCCGGCGTGATCGAGTACGTCGGGCAGGTCGTCACCGAGGGCGACGGCATGATCGTCTCCGGCGAACTGACCATCTCACTGATCAACCTCCGGGGCACGGAGCGGGCGCGCACGACGCTTGCGATCGCGTTGACCAGCACGGAATATCCGATGCAGGTCCGCGTGCCGATCCCCGCGAGCCTGGACCCGACCTCGCTGACACCGGTCTGGTCGATTGCGGTCCACGAGTCCAGCGACACGCTGATCTCGGTCAAGAATGTTTACATGGAATCGGAGTTCGAGGGTTCCGATGCGATGGCTCAGGTGGTGCTCACGAACGACACGGGCCTGCATGTGGATAAGACCGACCTGCTGATCACCGCGTGGGATGCGCAGGGGCTGCCGCTGCGTTACTGGCATGTGCGTTGGCCGATGCCTGCCGTGCCCGGGAAGGTAGTCGACTTCTACACGCGTACGGCGGTGAATCCTTCCTGGGAGATCGAGCGTTGGACAGTGCTGGCGTTTGCCGAACCCTCTGCCGTTCAGCCCGAGCCCGCTCCCACTGAGTCCCAGACGGACTGACTTCCCATGATCTTCTTCCCCGCGGGTACCGACCGTCAGTTGAAACGCACGCCGTGGGTGAATTACGCGCTGATCTTTATCAACGTGTGTATGTTTATCCTGACCGCTGATGATATCGAGCTGGTCGGGGGTTATTTTTACGCGCTTGGGAACGCTATCGACAAGGGCTCGGTCATCCCCGGTCGGCCGGATATCCTCAACTACTACCTGCTGCCGGGCGATGGCAGTGTGTTGCAGTATTTCAGTTACCAGTTCCTGCACGCCGGGTGGATGCACCTGGTGATGAACATGGTGTTCCTGTACGCCTTCGGCAACGCGGTGGAGGATCGGCTCGGCAAGGTCGGGTACCTCTTTTTCTACCTGGCGGGGGGCGTGGTGGCGGGGCTGGGCCACGGGCTGATCGAGACCAACCCGGTGCTCGGGGCCAGCGGTTCGGTCTCCGCGGTGACCGGCGCGTACCTGGCGTTGTTCCCGCTATCCAATGTCACGATCGTGTATTGGTTTATCCGGTTCGGTGAGTTTGAGATCGCCAGCATCCTCTTGATCCTGTTCCAGGTGGCGCAGGACGTGCTGTTGCAGGTCGGCGGGGTCGGGAATACCGCGTACCTGGCGCACCTGGCGGGATACTTCTGCGGGTTTACGCTTGGGATGTCGCTGCTGCTGACGCGCATCATCCCGCGCGAGCCTTACGATATGCTTTCATTGATTGAACACCGTCGACGGCGGGCGAGCTTCAAGAAGCTGTCCGATCAGGGTTTTCAGCCCTGGGATCACAGCAAGCCCGGCGAGCCGCCGAGGAAGGGCGGGGCCCCGGCGATCACGGAGCAGGAGGCGGAAACGATCAACGCACGCACCGCGATCAGCGCCGCCTTGGCGGAGCATCAGCTGCCCAAGGCCGCGAGCCTCTACGTCGACCTGCTCAAGCAGCACCCCGAACAGGTCATGGGCAAGCAGCAGCAGCTGGACATCGCCAACCAGCTCATGTCCGAGGGCAAGTACGCGATGTCGGCCAGCGCGTATCAGCTGTTTCTCGTGACCTACAAGAACTACCCCGACCGCGAGCAGGTCCAGCTGATCCTCGGGCTGATCTTCGCCCGTTACCTGGACCAGCGGCAGCGTGCCAAGGAGCTGCTGACCGAGGCGATCCCCCGGCTGCACGGCGACGAACTGGCGCTGGCGAAGCAGGTCCTGGATGAGATCGCCTGACACGGCGCGTGATACCGTGTTACATCACGAAGCGGCGATTCGGGCTTTTTGGGGCTCCCGGGTCCGCCTTTGTATCACGACCTTCGATGCTCTACTATGGCCTGTGCCGCAGGGAACCCGCTGCGGTTTACCCCAACACACCCTCGCCCCCGGAAGCCTGCCCGGCCGGCCCCGCCTCGGCGAGCCTAACCCCCAGTCGGAGTTTCTCAGACCATGTCCAGCAAACCCCTTACCGGCAACGCCGTCATCGGCCAGTCCGGCGGACCCACCGCCGTCATTAACCAGTCCCTCGTCGGGGTCATCGAAGGCCTCGCCGGCAGCGACGCCGTCACCAAGATCCTCGGCGCACGCCACGCGGTCTCGGGCATCATCAAGAACGACTTCATCGAGCTGCAGGGCCTGCCGCAGGACCGCCTGGACCGGATCGCGATGACGCCTTCCGCGGCGCTGGGCTCCAGCCGGGACAAGCCCGACGCCGAGTACTGCAAGAAGATCTTTGACGTCTTCGCCAAGCAGAACGTGCGATACTTTTTCTACATCGGCGGCAACGACAGCTCCGACACCTGCCGGATCGTCAACGAGCTGGCCAAGGCGAACAACTACGAGCTGCGCTGCTTCCACGTGCCCAAGACGATCGACAACGACCTGGTCCACAACGACCACACCCCCGGGTTTGGCTCGGCGGCGAAGTTTGTCGCCCAAGCGTTCATCGGGGACAACCTGGACAACCGCTCGCTGCCGGGGATCAAGATCAACATCATCATGGGCCGACACGCCGGCTTCCTGACCGCCGCGGCGATGCTCGGCAAGCAGCACGAGGACGACGGGCCGCACCTGGTTTACGTCCCTGAGGCGACGTTTGATCTGGACAAGTTCAAGGCGGACGTCGCCGAGGTCTACGGCCGACTGGGTCGCTGCCTGATCGCCGTCTCCGAAGGCATCCACGACAAGGACGGCACGCCGATGGCTTCCAAGCTCGCGGCGGATGTCGAGAAAGACGCGCACGGCAACGTCCAGCTCTCGGGCACCGGCGCGCTGGGCGACCACCTGGCGAACGCGTCCGGGCCGACACGTTCGGGTACCTGCAACGCTGCTTCGCGGGGTGTGTGTCCGCGACCGATGCGACCGAGGCACGCATGGCCGGGCGCAAGGCCGCGGAGCTGGCGCTGTCCGGCGACCTGGACGGCTCGATCGCCATCCAGCGCGTCAGCAACAAGCCTTACGAGGTCGAGTACAAGCGGATCGAGCTGTCTGACGTCGCCGCGAAGACCCAGACGCTGGACCCCAAGTACATCGTCAACGGCAACAACATCGACCCCAGCTTCCGTGACTACCTCGCCCCCATCGTCGGCGACCTGCCGGTTGTCGAATCCCTGCGCGGGCAGTAAATAGTCGCACCGGCATTAACACAAAACTCCCGAAGCCCACGGATTCAATCCGTGGGCTTTTTTATGTGTGAGTAATAAGAA
>CBDUNP010000180.1:0-6288 GCA_965368605.1 uncultured bacterium
CGCACGCATCCTCGACGAGTCGGGGGCCATCAGTGGTCATCTGACCAACGGCAACAACCTGATCCACGGCCGGGGCAGCATCGGGCTCAACCGTACGCAGATTACCAACGCAGGCACGATCGCTGCAGACGTGTCGGGCGCGACACTTACCATCGATGTCGATACACGCGGCCTGGCGAACACCGGCACGCTCCGTGCGGAGAACACGGCGACACTGCATATCATCGACGCCTTTGCCAACGACGGCGACCTCGTCGCGGCGGCGGGCAGCACGGTGCGTATCGATGGTGTGCTGACCAACAACGCGGGCGGCACGCTCTCGGGCAACGGTGTGTTTGATATGGGCAGCACGGGGGCGGTTGATATCCAGAACGACGGCACGATCGCGCCGGGCGCTTCCGTGGGCAAGCTGGTCATCGACGCCGGCACGATTACGTTCGGGGCCACCGGCTCGCTGGAGGTCGAACTTGGCGGCCTCGCGGCGGGCACGGAGTATGACCGCGTGGACGTGTTCGGCGATGTGGTGATCGACGGGACGATCGATGCCTCGCTCTTCGGCGGCTATGTCCCGGTGCTCGGCGATACCTTCGACGTCCTGGTCGCGACCGGTTCCGTCTCCGGTTCGTTCAGCAGCGCCAACCTCCCAGCCGGGCCGGGCGATGGGTTCAACGTCTTCGTCGGGTCCAACTTCGTCCGCGTCACCGTCGGGCGGATTCAAGGCGACCTGAACTTCGACGGGTTCGTCGGGATCAGTGACTTGAACATCGTGCTGGCAAACTGGAACCTGAACGTCCCCGCGGGCGAAGACCTGCAGGGCGACCCGTCCGGCGATGGGTTCGTCGGGATCGACGACCTGAACTCTGTGCTTTCGAACTGGAACGGTGGGACGCCGTTCCCCTCGGCCCCGACCCCGCCGGTCGTCAGCGCGTCGGTCCCCGAGCCCGCGACGGTGGGCCTGATGGTGCTGGGCCTGGCCGCGGTCAGCGCACGGCGGAGGTGACCGAGTGGCCAGCCGGTTTGGGGTTGCTGGGCAGGCACAAGCTCGGTGAAACCGGACCAAGCTGACTGAATGAAGTTTTACTCTTTTGGCAAGGCGTGCGTATCTCGCACGCCTTGTCTTTGCGCGCCGGTGGGGCGGCGCGGGGTGCTCGGTAGTTGTGGAGGATCGCTAAGCGGCAAGCCCGCGTGCTGCACTCAGGTTAGGCGCGCTTGTGCCTGGTGAAAAGGTTTGTGGTGCGCCGTGTGGGCGTGGGCGGTGCTTTAGTCTTGGATGTTGACGACGACGAGGGTGGTGTCGTCGACGCCCTGGCGTGGTCCGGTGAATCGGCGGACCTGCCAGAGGATGTGGTTGATCGTGTCAGATGCGGATTTATCGTTGCATTCTTTTAGTGCATCTACGATCCGTCTTCGGCCGAACTTTTCGCCGACGTCGTTGAAGGAATCAACCAGGCCGTCGGTGTAGAGCAGGAGTTTGTCGCCGCGGGCCATGTCGAATAGGCCCTTTTCGTATTCGACGTCGCGTTCGATGCCGACGATCATGCCGCCGGTGTCGAGTGTGTGTATTTTCCCGTCGCGCAGGAGCATCGGCGGGTCGTGCCCCGCGTTGCAGTAGGTCAGCCGGAGCGTGCTGGGGTCGAAGACGCCGTACCAGAGCGTGGCGAACTCGTTGTCGAGGGTGTCCCGGCAGAGCGCGTTGTTGACCCGTGAGATGATCTCGTCCAGGTCGTAGACGTCCTGTGCATAGGCGCGAAGGCTTGCGCGGACGCTGGCCATGAGCAGGCTGGCGGCAACGCCCTTACCGACGACGTCGCCTATGGCGATCCCCAGGTGCCCGTCGAGCTTGATGACGTCGTAGAAGTCACCGCCGAGCTCGAAACTGGGGACGTACCGTGCCGCGAGGTCGTAGGGCGGGAGCTTGGGCATCTCACCCGGGAGCATGCGGCGTTGGACGCTGGCGGCGAGGTGGAGCTGGCGGAGGACGCGGCGGCTCTTGGATCGCTGGCTGTCGAGGCGGGCGTTCTGGATGGCGGTGCCGAGCATCTGCGCGATTGCGGTGACCAGTCGGACCTCGAAGGGGCTGAAGGTGCGCGGCTCGGCGGAGAACAGGTGGATGGTGCCGATGGCCTTGTCCTGATACATGATCCCGATGCAGAACATCGAGGCGAGGCCTTCTTCCTTAGCGTCGCCGGGAAAGATGACGCGGGGGTCGGTGGCCATGTCCTGGATGTAGACGGGCTTGCCGGACATGGCTTCGCGGAGCATGTCCGAGTCGTCGACGTCGATCGCGCCGGTGTCCAGGTATGCCTGTGAGAGGTTGTAGATGGCGCGGGGTTCGAGTTTGTGGGGGTCGTCTTCTTTGGTCAGACGGATGGCGACGGCCTTGGCCTGCATGACGTCGGCGATGGCGTGGGTCGCGGTGTCGAGGATGTGTTGGAGGTCGCGTTCGGCGGCGAGGGCCTTGCTCATCTCGTAGAGCGCGGTGAGTTCCTGGACACGCTGGCGTGCGTGGTACTCGTCGTAGCACAGCCGGGCGATGCTGTTGGCCATCACATACAGGAACTGGAGGCCGGCGGCCTTGTTCGGCCCGCAGTATTGCTCGGCGGCGCGGATGATCTCGTCGGCCTGCGGCTGGGGGACGCCCATCGCGTGGACCGCCTGCCTGAGCTGGTCATGCCCGAGTGATGACGACACGGACGTATCCGGGTCCAGTGCGATCGAGCCGAGGACCTGGCCCTCGATCGCGATCGGTGCACTGAACTGCCCGGCGTCGACATCGTCTGCGATGAGGTGTTCGAGCACCTGGTCGGAGGCTTTGCGCAGGTTTGCGTCGGTCGGGGTTGTGACCTGCACGCCTTCGGGGTCGTGGATGCTGGCGGTCAGGCCGGTGACAGCGGTGAAGCTGTCCTGGATCTCCTGGAGGGTGTCCAGGTCGATGAACTGTGTGAGCGACAGCTTGGGCGCGGACGGTAGGCGATCGCCGAGCAGGCGGGAGTGCTGCGTGGGTACAGGCTTAGGCTTATGGGTCCCGGCG
This sequence comes from uncultured bacterium, assembly GCA_965368605.1. Lineage (GTDB taxonomy): Bacteria > Planctomycetota > Phycisphaerae > Phycisphaerales > Phycisphaeraceae > JAJRRS01. Next base: position 3,032 of record CBDUNP010000180.1, read on the forward strand.
TGGGAGCCCGATGGCGTGTTTTCGGTCGTGGTCACGCTGGGTTATTTCCCGTCAGACTCGTCGAGCCATATCTCACGGAGGACCGACAGCAACGGGTCGCGTGGCGACTTGGATTGTGCCAGCGCCAGCCCGTAGCGGACCACCTGCCGGGAGTCGGCCTGGTAGCCGATGTAGGCCAGCAGAAGCGGGGCGTCTTTGCCGCCTTCGTTCTGGCTGATGGCGGCCTGGATTTCCTGTTGGATCCACTGCAGCCGGGACTCGGGGGGCAGCAGCTTGGCGTCGTAGCGTGCGGCGATCAGCTCGGGGTGCTGGCTGAAAACCGAACGCAGGTTCATCCCCGCCGAGCGGAACATGCCCGCGCCCAGTTGAGCGTGGACCAGCCCGACCTGTGGCATCGGATCGTTTTTCACGTCCAGCATGATCTGGCGGTACCGCGTCTCGGCGGTGAGGTACTTGCCGTCGGCCAGCGCGGTCTCGGCCTCACGGGTCAGGCGTGCGATGCGGTTTTGCTTGTTGGATGCGAGCGTCTCGATCCGTGGCAGGCTGTAGTTCAGTTGATCGACGACGTCCTGGACATCTTCGCCGGACTCTTCGCCGGTGTCCGTGGTGCCGGCTGATTCGCGCTGTGTGGCGTAGTCGTCGCCGTACATCTCCTTCATGATCTGGTCGTAAGCCTTCTCGGCTTCGGTGAGTTGCTGAGAGGTTGGGGCTTCGAGTGTGCTGTCCCAGGCGTCGGTTGAGCTGTTGTTGACACGCTCGTCCTGGATATCGCGCAGGAGTTTGAGGTAGGTGTTGTCCTGATCATTGTCCGGATCGGATTCGTTGGCCCGTTTGAAGAGGCTGTCCATGGCGATGGTGTTGCGGGTGCCGCCGAAGGATTGAGCCGCGGCGTCGTTGGGGTTGGTCCGGGATTGCAGGAGCTGGCCGAGCATGAGCGTCGGCGGGAGCTGCCCGGGGCGGAGCATGGACTGTTCGTCGCTCTGCTTGGGTTTGCCGTAGGGATCAAACAGGTCCGTGCCGTAGATCGACGGCTGGGTCGGCATGTTGGTGTTGGTGGAGGTGTCCAGGGAGTTGGCCTCCTCGGCGGCTTCCTGAAGCCTTTGGCTGAGCGCTTCGCTGGTGACGGCGTTGCCACGCAGGCCCAGCGCCGGCGAGCTGCTGAACGCCTGAAGCGCCAGCCCGGGGGTCTGGTTGCCGACGACCTGAGAGCCGCGGTAGGTCGAGATCGACCCGCTGTTGATGGTGTTCAGCGAGTTGTCGGGGTTCAGCGAGAAGCCGCCGCCGCTGGGCGCGATCAGTCCGGGCGCCTGGGGTTGGGCAACGCGGTTGGTGAACGATCGGTAGACGCTGATGTTGCTCTGGTACCCGACGCCCCCGACGCTGGCGGCGTTGAGGTAGCTTGGGCTGGAGGACAGGCTGCCGGAGCGGAAGTTAAAGAGGTTGTCGCTGCCGAGGTTGTCCTGGAACTCGCCGACGGCACCGTAGTCGATGGTGTCCTGAAACCCGCGGCCGCCACCGACGTTGCCGGTGATGATGTTGTTGCGTTGGCTGAAGTCCAGCCGACCGTCGGCGGGGTTGACGCCCGCGGAGCCGACCTGCTGGTTGGCGTCGAGCGCCCGGCCGTCGCTGCCGACACGGTTTTGCGCCAAGGCTGACGGTGCAGCCACGAGGCAGGCGATCAGGCCCGCGGCGAGCATGGGCTTAGGGTGTGTCATGGTGGGTTGGGTCTTCATGGTTGGCCCCGTTGGCTGGATGGTGTGATCCGTCACTATTGTATCCCGTAGGGGGGTGCAAAACGAGTAAAACCGCATTCAGGACACGATTTCGAGGATCTCGAAGCGTTTAGGCCCACGTGGCAGGTCCACGCGGATGGTTTCGCCGACCCGGGCTTTCATGAGCGACTCGCCCATCGGGCTCTGGGTGGTGACCTCGATCTCGTCGGCATCGAAGCCACCGGTGGCCTCGCCGACGAGTTTGTAGAGGTCGTCCGTATCGTCGTCCAGGTCTTTGAGCCGGACGATCGCGCCTAAGAACACCATGTCCTCGGGCACCTCGATATCATCGGCCACCTGGGCTTCCTTGAGCCGCTTTTCGAGCCGACGGATCTCAGCCTCTTCCAGGCCTTGATCGTCGCGGGCGGCGTGGTAGTCGGCGTTCTCCTTGAGGTCGCCCTGGGCTCGGGCCTCGGCGATACGCTCAGCGATCACGGGCCGGTTGGCGATCAGGGCTGTCAGGCGGGCCTGCAGCTTCTCTTTTTCTTCTTTGGTTACAAACTCCATCGTCATGCTCCATCTGACGCTATCGGTCATCATTGTGAGGCGGATGCGGATAAAAAGCGGCATCCACGGTTAACAATCCTATCAGACTCGGGCCTACCCAGAAATACCGGCCTTAATAACCCAGTAAGGCTGCCCGTCAGGCCGGTTGTGTTCGTTTGGGCCTGTTCAGGCGTCGGGTTGGGGGTCTGTCCCGGGGGGGGATCCCGCGGCATCGCCGGGGGTCATTTGGGGGGCTGTTTCGGGGGCCATTCCGGGGGCGGGGGCGGCGAAGGCCATCGCGGCGAGGACGATCAGGCCCAGCCCGCCCGCCGCCGCCGTGCTGAGGATCGTCGCCTGCCAGCCGGAGGGGTCGTAAGGCTGCTGGGTCGTGGTCAGTTCCCAGAGTGTTTGTAATGGGCTGATCCGCATCTGCCAGTGGGTATCCACCAGTCGGCCTGCCCCGGCGTCGGCCGTGTGACCGAACCCGGTATTCATCACCGCCATCCAGATCGGCTCGCCGATTAATAGCAACACGCAAAGCAGCATCGCCACCACGCGCAGCCACGCCAGCGGCGCGAGCCTGCCCAGGCCGATCAGCACCGCCGTCAGCAGCGACCATGACAGCACCGCCAGGTCCAGCCAGAGCGTCTGCTGCACCGTCCACCGCCCGACCAGCATCAAGGGCCAGACCACGACCTGAAACACCAGCAGCAGACAGAACCAGTCCAGCATCGTCGCGAACAGGCGTGTCCTGAACGTCGCGGCGCCGAAGTCCAGGTGGCGGGTGTCATACGCGGCGCTCCCGCCGAACCGGCTGGGCAGTTGCTGGCTCAGCCTCAACGCCGGCCAGACCGCCATCAACCCAAACACCGCCGAGAACACCACCCACCGCACCGCGTGCACCGTCGCGCTGATCGCCAGCGTGATCGACCAGGACGCCAATAGCCAGAGGCACCAGGTAATAATCAAAGCACGCAGGCCGAAGGGGTCGAACACGCC
>CBDUNP010000181.1:0-6285 GCA_965368605.1 uncultured bacterium
GCTCGGTCATCGTTCGCCTCCCCGGCGTCGCGCTCTTCACGCAACGCTTTCACATGCCCAAGGATTTCGGTCAGCAGCGCCAGCGCTTCGTCGTTGCTTGTGCTGCCTGCGTGATCAGCCGTTGGTTGGCTTTCGTGCGGTTCGGTCGTGCCGGGCTTGGTCGTGTCTTTGCTGCCGCGCATCCGGGAGTAGAGGTAATCTCGCAGCGCTTCGGGGGTGCCGATGCCTTCGATCGACATCTCCGCGCCGGCGGAGCCCGACGCCGTCTGCACCGACACGGTCGCCAGCCCAAGCCAACGCTGGATGATCCCGCGCGAGACGTGGATGTCCTGGATACGGCGGTAGGTCAGGTAGACCTCGCGCTTGAACAAGACCCCCCAAGACATCGAGACGCCTTGGTCATCGAACTTGTATCGCAACGATTGGTACTTGAAATACAGCGGCGGGAAGACGATCGGGAACGCGATCACCGTGAATAGCGACACGATGGTGTAGTACGTCAGCAGCGCCCCGATCGGCCGGGTCGTGGTCGCCGGGTCGAAGGGCTGCGTGGTCGGGTTGTCAGGCATGGCCAAACTTCCTTGCTTGTTAAACGTCATCGCCTAAACAGTACTATGCACGGCACGGCTTATTGTAGAGGTAGTCGCGGGACAACGCCGTTATGTGTCACGGATTCCTGAATTATTTTTACTAAAGCAGTTCACAAGATACCGTGCCAGCCTGGTCGAGGCCTTGCGATAGCACCCTCACCGCCGCGTCTTCCCCGGGCTGAACACGTCCGGCCAGTACGTCATCTCGACGGCTTCGAGTACGGCGGGGTCGATCCTGCCTTTCTCCGGCTGCGCGCCGACAGGGTCGACTTTTGGCACGATCGCCAGGGTCTTGACGCCCGTGAGTTTCTCAAGCCAGATACGGTTGCTAGCGATCGACGGGTCGTCGGCCCCGACCGGATCGACGACGTACCCATTGAGGACCAGCCCGGCGATCCGGCAGCCGGCCTGCTTGAGGACGCGCACCGTCAACGCGGTGTGGTTGAGTGTCCCAAGCCCGGCGCGTGTGACGATCACCACCGGGTAGCCAAACGCTGCGATGAAATCCAGGACGGTGTACTTGGGACGCTGCGGGTCCAGCGGGACCATCAGTCCGCCGACGCCTTCGATCAGGAGCGCATCGGATTCCCGTTCCAGCAGCGACAGGCTTCGGCCAAGCAGCTCCCAGTCGATCGGTTGGCCGGCTTCCTGAGCCGCGACCGCGGGGGCGAGTGGGGCGGCGAAGCGGATCGGGTTGATCACGCTCAACGGCTGCTTGCAGTCCGAAAAGTGCGCTAAGGCCTCGGCATCCTCATTAACCAGCCCCTCGCGTTCGTGCCGACACCCGCTGGCGAAGGGCTTGCTCACGCCCAGCCGGACACCGGGCAGTTGCCGACGCATCGCCGCGGCGATCGCGCAGGCGATGAGGGTCTTGCCGACCTCGGTGTCGGTCCCGGTGACAAACAGGCCCGGCGTGCTGCCCTGGAGGGTGGGTTCGTGCATGGCCCCATGATACCCCGTGGTTAAGGTGATGTAACGACTTTATTCACAGGGGTTAATGGGTATGGTGGGGTGTGGGGCAGGTGAATGCGGCCGAGCCGTAATGATGATGAGACTTATTCTCATAAATTTGCGGGCATTTCGCTGACCTGATACATTAAGCTACTGACACTCATTCTCATTTGGAACAAGTTTCGATGTCTATCCTAACACCTGCCGTGATGCAGAAATCACCCCGAGATTTTGCCCGGTCGTCCGCTCTTTGTCATCAGTTCCGCGGGGAGCGGTCGGCTGGGTTTACTTTGATCGAACTGCTCGTGGTGATCTCGATCATCGCGCTACTCGTCGGCATCCTCCTGCCTGCGCTCGGGGCGGCGCGCAAATCAGCGCTGTCGATCAAGAGTGTGAGCAATCTCCGCCAGGTCGGGATCGGGATCGCTTCCTACAACACCGAACGCAAGGGCTACTACCCGATCCACTCGTCGGCGATCCCCTCGATCGGCGGCAGCAAACCCCGATGGGCGGACTACATCTTTCCATACCTGAACAACGTCGAGGTCTACCGCAGCCCCAGCCTCGACGAACGTGAACTCGATGAGTTGACCAAGCCGTTCTGGCACGAAGTCAGCAGCACCGATGCGGAGGCCGCTGTCCGCGCTGGCGCTGGCACGCCCGTGTCTGTCCTGCCGACTTACCCCGCGGTCCACGGCGGATACGGCTACAACTTCCAGTACCTGGGCAACGCACGCGCTGCGGTCATGTTCAATGCGCGTGAACCTGACCTCGCCGTGCCTTCGAATACCGTGGTGGTCGGCGACACCGCCGGGTCACGGAAAAACGGTGAGCCCGGCGATGGTGGGGCGGCGGCCTACGCGCTTGACCCGCCGCTGGGATCGGATCGCGGCAGCGGCAAAGGCTCGTATTACGAGGGCGGTTCGGATGAGAATACCGGCAGCTACGACCCCGATTTCAAGTACACGCTCCGCTCGTTCCCCGCGGAACGCAACAGCGGCCAGGCGGGTTTTGTCTTCGCCGACGGCCACGGTGCAAATCTCTCGCGTGCTCAGATCGACGACTACAACGACGATGGTATCGCCGACAACGGTTATTGGAACGGCCTGGGCAACGCGGACAAGCGCTGAGCCCGTGGCGGCGTTATTCGCCGATAACCCCGCGGACTTATCGCGCCCTGAGCGCCCAGTACCTCTTCTTCACGGAGGCGGTCGATGTAGAGGGATGTAGACGTCACCCCGGGCGTCACACCCAAGTCACTACGGAGACCGCCATGATTGAACAGAAAGACGTCGATACCCTGCTGGCCGAGTTGGAAGCCATGCGTGCCACGCTGGTCCGCGACCGCGAGGCCATTAAACCCAAGCTGGATGAGATGGTCGCCAAGGCCCAGCGGATGCGTCTGCAGGCCGCCGGCGGCAAGTTCGAGGCGTCCGTGACCAGTGTGCACGGCCTGCTGGAATCGCTCCGGGCCGGAGTCCAGGCCCAGTCGCACCTGAACAAAGCCGCCTGACCCCCGGAAGTCCCCCGGAAGTTCCCCGGAAGTTCCCCGGAATATCGAGATCCCGGCCCGACGGATGTTTGGCCCCCTCGGACCTCGGCCTTTCGGGCCCGCTCGTTTGTACTCAGTGAATCCCACAACCACGTGTGACCCCCCTTCAGTCGCACGTGGTTTTTGCTGCGCCCCTTGGGGGGGAGGGAATAATCCCGTGTGTCTGCTGATTCATCCTGTGTTAATGACGCGGATGCATCTGGGGTGTCCCGGCACAGCCGATGCATCACGCCGGATCAATGAGTCATACACGGGTATCAAGCATGGCATGGTTACTGGTTCTCGCGGGCGTCGCCGCCTTCGTCCTCGCATTCGCCAACGGGGCCAACGACAACGCCAAGGGCGTCGCCACGCTCATCGGCAGCCGGCTCGTGCCGTTGAATAAAGCGATCGCGTTTGCCGCGGTGATGACGTTTATCGGTTCGGTCGCGGCGATCTTCCTGGCCGGGGAACTGGCCAACCGGTTCGGCGGCAAAGGCATCGTCGACGCGGCACTCGTTGCGGATATTTCTTTCCCGATCAGCGTCGGCATCGGCGCGTCGCTGACCGTGCTGCTGGCGACGGTGATCGGGATGCCGATCTCCACGACGCACGCGATGGTCGGTTCGATCGTCGGCATCGGCATCTCTTCGAGCGCGTTGAATTGGTCCGCTGCGATCCACAAGTTTTTTATCCCGCTGCTTGTTTCGCCGTTGATCGCGGTGAGCTTGGCGGCGGTGGCGTACCTCATCTTCCGCATGGTCCGTAGGCGTGTCGGCATCACCAGCCAGACGTGTCTGTGTGTTGGCCAAGCGTACGAACCGGTTGCCCTGACCAGCGACGGGGCGCTGACGATGCGGTCGACCGGCGTCACGCTCAAGGCCGACCAGGTCCAGGCGTGTCAGGAACGCTACGCCGGGAAGTTTGCGGGGGTTGATGCGCAGCGGACGCTTGACGTGGCGCACGTCGTGAGCGCCGGGGCTTTGAGTTTTGGTCGGGGGTTGAATGACACGCCGAAGATCGCGGCCGTGATGATCGCGGCGGGGGTGTTCGGTGGGGCCGGTTTCTTTGGCAGCCTCGGCGCACCGGGGGCACCGGGGGCGCTGGTGATTACGGGGCTGGGGATCGCGCTCGGCGGCGTGCTGGCGGTAAGGCGTGTCGCCCGCACGATGAGTTACCGCATCACCGAGATGAATGACGGGCAGGCATTCACCGCGAATTTCGTCACCGCCGGGCTGGTCATCTTTGCGTCACGTCTGGGGCTGCCGGTCAGCACGACCCACGTCAGTTGCGGCAGCCTGTTCGGGATCGGCCTGGTCAATCGTCGGGCCCACGTCGGCACGATCAGTAAGGTTCTGCTCGCCTGGGTGACGACGCTCCCCGTGGCTGCGGTGCTTGCAGGAATTACCTGGCAGATACTGGGCGGCTAGCCTCAGCCCGGCTATGATTGGGTTCTAAACACAACGGGCGTTCACCGCGTACAACACACGCAAGCCTAAGGACTATTAGATATGAGCGATACAGCCACACAAAATGATTCCCAAGCCACCGCCGCCGTTGCTGCGAAGGTCGGCTTCAACGTCGAAGAGGTCGTCAAGGACCGCTACGGCGCTGGCGCCAATGCACGCGAGGCCGCGTTGTGCTGCCCGACCTCCTACGACGCCTCGTTCCTGAAGATCCTCCCCACGGAAATCCTCGAACGCGACTACGGCTGCGGTGACCCATCCGAGCACGTCGGCCAAGGCGAGACCGTCCTGGACCTGGGCTCCGGTGGCGGCAAGATCTGCTACATCCTCTCGCAGAAGGTCGGCGAGGCCGGCAAAGTCATCGGCGTCGATGTCAACGATGAGATGCTGGCGCTGGCACGCAAGTATCAGCCAGAGATGGCGCAGAAGATCGGCCACGACAACGTCCGGTTCTGGAAGGGCAAGATTCAGGACATGGCGTTGAATCTCGACAAGGCCGAGGCCTGGCTTAAGAATTCGCCCGTGACGGATACGGCGAGCCTGAGCGCGTTCCAGGCGGAGTGTGACCGGCTGCGTCGTGATGAGCCGATGATCCCGGACAACTCGGTCGACGTGGTCGTGTCGAACTGTGTGTTGAACCTCGTCGCGCCGGCGGAGAAGCGCAAGCTGTTTGCCGAGATCTTCCGCGTGCTCAAGCGGGGAGGCCGGGCGGTGATCTCGGATATTGTCTGTGACGAACCACCGACGCAGAAGATTCTGGACGATCCTGACCTATGGAGCGGCTGTATCTCAGGCGCGTTCGGTGAGGCCGAGTTCCCGCAGATGTTCGAGGACGCCGGGTTCCACGGGATCGAGCTGCTTAAGCGTGAAGAAACCCCCTGGCAGACGATCGACGGGGTCGAGTTCCGCTCCGTGACGATCCGTGCGTACAAAGGCAAGCAGGGGCCGTGCATGGATCGCAATCAGGCGGCGGTTTACTTAGGCCCGTGGAAGCAGGTGCAGGACGACGACGGGCATACGTATTATCGCGGGCAGCGTATGGCCGTCTGCGACAAGACGTTTAAGCTGCTGACCGATCCCGATGGCCCGTATGCCGGGCAGTTCGCGGGCATCGAGCCGATGAAACAGGTGCCGATTGACCAGGCGGTGTCTTACGATTGCACAGTCAACGCGATCCGCGATCCGAAAGTCACCAAGGGCCAGGACTACCGCGCGAACACCCCGGCCGACGCCGGCGGCGAATGCTGCTCACCCCAGGGCTGCTGCTGAATATGCGCACCCGCTTACAACTCGGCGTGCTGGCACTGCTGCTGCTGACAGCCGGAGGGTTCCCCATGAATACCCACGCCGATACAGACATCCACCCCCACGCCGAGAAGCTCAAGAACGACGACGGCTCGTGGCGGTATACCAATCACCTGGCGGATGAGACCAGCCCGTACCTGCTGCAACATGCGCACAACCCCGTGGACTGGTGGCCCTGGGGGCAGGCGGCGTTTGATGAGGCCCGCCGGCGCAACGTCCCGATTTTTCTGAGTATCGGCTACTCGACCTGCTACTGGTGTCACGTCATGGAGCGGCAGGTCTTTGAAGACCCTGCGATCGCGGCGAAGATGAACGAATTGTTTGTCTGCGTGAAGGTGGACCGTGAGGAACGCCCCGACGTTGACGACATCTACATGATGGCGACGCAACTGATGACCGGCTCCGGCGGCTGGCCGATGAGTGTGTTTCTTACGCCCCCCGG
>CBDUNP010000182.1:0-6284 GCA_965368605.1 uncultured bacterium
CCGTCTCTACCGCTGCGAAAAAGGCGCGGAAGGGTTAGAGAAACTCCTGATCGTCGGTGCGATCGTCATCCCCCTGCTCGGCCTCTTGATCTTCTTCCGTAACGAGATCAAGGATTGGACGACCGGTGCATGGGAAGAAGTTAAAGACGATTCGGACGAGTTCGATTTTTAGCACCATCCTGCCTGTTCTCCAGGTCGCTTGTGGCTGACGTCGCAATTAACACTCACCACGCTTAAATAAACAGCTTGAATATCCCCCATCTGATCGCGTTTGCCTTCCTAACTGTGGTCCTGACCATCGCGGCGATCACGGACTGGCGTCGTGGCAAGATCTATAACTGGCTGACTCTGCCTGCGGTGTTGCTTGGGTTTGTCCTCTGGCTGATCGCCGGGCTGCTCGGCACGGAGCAAGGGATCGGTGCGTCGCTGTTCGCGTTCGCGGCCGGGCTGATCCCGTTTGGGTTCCTGGCGCTGCGTGGCTGGCTGGGCGGTGGGGATGCGAAACTTATGGCCGCCGTCGGCGCGATCAGCGCGTCCTGGGAGGTCGTGCTGAGCACCGCGTTCTACGGCATGATCGTCGCCATGGCGTTGGCGATCGTCCTGATGATCCATCACGGCGTCGTCAAGCAGACCCTGCACCGCATCTTTGGCGCGGTTTTGTCGACCGCGGCGCGGGTCAAGCCTGACCTGGAGAACGAGAAACACACCGTCCCCTTCGGCGCGGCCGTCGCTGTGGGTGGGCTGCTCGCCGGGGCCGAGCAGATGCTGGGCCTGGTCACCCCCTGGGCGTCGCTATCCCCCTGAATACTCGGCCACACAAGCCCCGATGAATCGCCTAAAATACACTGCCTGCCCCCCGCCGCTTGCGGCTTAGCGCCAATACAAACTTTAAATCCACCCCCATGCCCGACCCAACCCAAGACAACGCCTACCCCACCGCCCCCCCGCCGTTACGGCCCGGGGACAAGGTCGATCCGTACACGGTCAAGGACCAGATCGGCTCGGGCGGCAGTTCCGTAGTTTTCAAGGCGGTCGATGAGTTGCTGGGGACGAAGGTCGCGATCAAGCAGTTCCTGCTGACCGGGCGGGACAACGAGCCGGACCTTCGAGAAAAGATCCAGACCGAGGCGCGGCTGCATCAGAAAGCCGCCGCCGCCGACCCGGACCGGCTGGTGCAGGTTGTCGATATCGTTGATGGGCCGCACGGCCTGCTGCTGATCAGCGAATACATCAGCGGGCCTTCCCTCGAACAGATCCTCGCGCAGAACACCGCGCCGATGGATATCAAGCAGGCGTTGGGGATCATCGCCGCGACCGCGATGGCGCTGGACACCGTCCACACCCAGGGCATCGTGCACCTGGACCTCAAGCCCGCGAACGTCCTGATGCCCCGCGCCGGCGGGCTGAAGATCAGCGACTTCGGGCTCGCCACCGAGATCGATCAGCAGGCCACGCCGATCTCCGGGACGGTCCGGTACATGGCCCCCGAACTGGTGCAGGGCGGCAAGGTCGACGGCCGAGCGGACATCTACGCGCTTGGGGTGATGGCTTACGAGATGCTTGCCGGGCGTGAGAAGTTCGACGAGGCTTTTAAGCTCGTCCTGCGCGATCAACGCAACCAGGCGATCCGCTGGGTCAAATGGCACACCAATGCTAAGGCGCTTGCGCCGAATCTGCACGACCTGGTCCCCGAGGTGTCGCCGAAGCTCGCCGACCTGATCGCCCGGATGATGCACAAGGACATCAACCAGCGTGTCGAGTCCGCGAAGGACGTGCTCAGCGCGATCAAGAAACATTTTGCGGGCAAGGATGTCGAGTCATCAACATCCAAGGCAACCGGTTCGGACCAGGTGACCGACAGCGCCACCTCGCCGGGCGATACGACCGTGCTGCCGAGCAAGAGCCACGGCAAGCTCTACGCCATCATCGCCGCCGTCGTGCTTGTGCTGGCGACCGGGATCGCCGGCTTCTATCTCTACAACCAGGGCCGGGCCGAAACCATCGCCGCGATCGACAAGGCGCGCACGACGATGGACCTGGCGATGGAAGACTACCGTGAGGGTGCGTACGAGTCTGCGTTAGCGAAGTTCGAGCAGGTCACGCAGATCCCCCAGGCCAAAGACACCTATGACCGACACGCCCGCGCCGGGATCTTCCTGGCGCAGGGCCAACTCGACGCCGAGGCTGGCAAGTACGACGAAGCCATCCGCGCTTTTGAAAACGCCGCAGAATTGGGCGATGAATACAAGGACAAGGCGCAGCCGCTGATTGATGATGCCCGCCAGGCCGGCGCGTTCGCCGAGACCTCCACACGCATCGAAAAACTCATCGCCGACCAAGAATTCGGTGAGGCCCGCAAAGAGCTACAGACCTGGCGTGACCTCGCCGCCACCGAGCAGGAGCAGCAGACGCTCCGCGCCCTGGGCGCCAAGCTCGAAGACCAGCAGTCGCGCTGGCGTGTCAGCGAACTGATCCGCGAAGCCAACGACCTGACCCGTCAGGGCAAACGCAACGAAGCGATCGAGCTATTAAAGACCGGGCCGCAGAAGGTCGCGATCACCGACCTGCTCGACCAGCTCCAGGCTCAGGCAAGCTCGGATGAGTCGGTCACGCTTGCCGAGGCCGCGCTGAGTCGGGGGAACACCGAAGAGGCGATCGAGTATTTCGAGCAGGCTCTGGAAGCGGTGCCCGACAACGCGCTGAAGGAACGGCTGACGGACCTGCGCAGCGACTGGCTGTTGGAAGAAGGCCTGCGCATGCTCGCGGCGGGGAACACGGTCGGTGCCGACCAGATGCTGACCGAGGCGCTTGGCTACCGGCCGAACAATCAGCGAGCTCGTGAAGCCCTGGCGCAGATCGCCTCGACCGGGCGACGCCTGGCCTTCATCGAGGCCGGCGACACAGCCTTTGCAAGGCAGGACTACGACACCGCCATCAAGCAATACCAGAACGCGCTGGACCTGGGCGTGGACGGCCCCTTGTCTGACAAGATGGCGACGGTGCGTGTGCAGGTGTTGCTCGCGCAGAGCCGCGCCGCGCTGGCGGATGGCCGGATCGATGAGGCCACCGAACACGTCAACCAGGCCCAGCAGCTCGCCACCGACAACCCCGACGTCGCGGCCGTGGTCCACGAGGTTCAGGTCCGCGGCGAGTATGTCCGCCACCTCAACGCCGGCGATGAGGCCCGGGCCCGCAGTTCCTTCGGCGAGGCCAAGCGTCACTACCTCCAGGCCAAGGACGCGATGGATACCCCCCAGGTCCGCGCCCGGCTGGATGAGGCCGAGTACGACCACATCCTCGCGCTGGCGCGAGAGTTCATCGCCGCCGAGGAATACCCAAGCGCCCAGGCGCAGCTGCAGATCGCCGCGAGCATCCGCATGACCGACGAGGTGCAGGCGCTTCGGGACCTGATCGAAGAAAAATCCCCGACCGACGCCCCGCCGACGCCGTAACCACGGCCCCAGCCGGTTGATAACACCCCGCCGGTTCACCTCAAGCCCCGCTTGGGGTACGCTATTTGATATACACACCGCGTCCAGACCGCGGCCCAAGCCCGACACACCCCGCGAGCGAGCCCCATGGCACAAACCAACGCACAGACCCCGCCCGGCAGCAACCGATTAATCATCATCGCCGCCGTCGTCGGCCTGCTGGCGGTCATCCTGGTCAACGTCTACGTCGCCATGGTCAAACGCCAGACACAGGCCGGCGACTTCGGCGTCTACCGCCTGACCACCAGCCTCAAACCCGGCGACAAGCTCGCGGATAAACACGTCAAAGCCACACGCATGCCCAAGCAATACAAAGACTCATTCGAGGGCATGGTTATCGAGGAGCCCTTCGGCAACGACAGCCAACTCACCGCGCTGATGGGTGAGCGCGTGCAGGCCTCCGCCCGCCGCAACCAGTTTCTCAGCCACGACCTCTTCACCAACGCCGGCGACACCGAGTTGGACACGCGGATCAACCCGAACCTCCGCCTGGTCGCTCTGCCGGTGAACCCCAAGACACTGCCCGGCAACCTCCAGCCCGGGATGGTCGTCGACATCGAAGCGCTCTTCCCCGGCGGGAACCTCAACGTCCTGCCCGTCCTAGAACGCGCGACCGTCTTCTCCGTCGGCACTCGCAGCATCGCCGACGACGCCGAATCAGACCGACGCCAGCAACGCTTCACCACCATCAGCCTGCAGGTCACCCCCGCCGAAGCCACCTCGCTTGAGAAGATCAAGAAGCTGGTCATCGGCGATTTTGAGCTGCACCTGCGCAACCCCAACGACAACAGCACCCCCAAGATCCCCGACGGCGGGATCAACCCACAAGTACTCCGCATGCTCGACTGATCGATAACGCGTCCCCGACCGACAACGACTTAACGGGTATCCATTAAACCATGAAGTTCTGGCTCTACGACCACAGCACGAACACACGATCGACCGTCGAAGCGAAGGGCGACTCGATCACCCTCGGCCGGGACGATAGCTGCACCATCGTGCTCAAGAGCCCGTTTATCGCACGGCGTCACGCGCGCGTCGTCCTCAAGGGCAACCAGATGTTCGTCGAGGCGCTCAGCCGGGCCGGCACCCGCGTCGCCAACCGCGAGGTCTCTCAGGATAAGCCCGCACGCCTGGACTTCGGCGATGAGATTCAGCTCGGCCAGTTCTCGCTGGCCCCCATCAGCGCCGACCGCGGCAGCGCCGGCACCGACGACGACACCGGCCTGCAGAACAAGCTCATGCAGCTCGAGCAGCAGGTCCACACCGAATTGCTGGACCGGATGAACCTCCGCGTCACCGGGCACATCAATAAGTCCGACCAGGCCTTTGTCTCCCAGATGCTCCAGCACCTGGATCAGGTCCTGACCCGTCGGGTCGAGTTGCTCGATGACAACGTGCTGGATTACGCGATCCGCCAACACCTGGGCCGACTCGTGAGCGCGGAGGTTGTCCGGCAGTGCCAAGGCAAGGTCCAGACCGACTACAAGGAAGGCGACGACCGCCTGCTCGATCCGCAACGCGAACAGCAGATCACCGAGCTGGTCGGCTCGCTGGTGGATATGATGCCGCTGCTGTTCGACCCGACCAGCGTCGGGGAAGACCTGGCCGTGGCGGAGGAAGCCTTCGACGGGCTTTATAAACAAGAAGCAAGCTCGATCCCCAAGGACCTGAGCCGATACATCGTCCGCCGCAGCGTGTCCAAAGACATCCAGGACATCCTTCTGGGCCTGGGCCCGTTGCAGGACCTGCTGGAGATGCCCAGCGTCAGCGAGATTATGGTCGTCGGCAAGGACCGCATCTATATAGAAAAGAACGGCGTCATCCAGCCGACCTCGCGCACGTTCTTCTCCGAAGAGATATTGATGTCGATCATCGAGCGCGTGCTGACCCCGGTCGGCCGACGTGTCGATACGTCGACACCGCTGGTCGATGCGCGTCTGCCCGACGGCAGCCGTGTGAATGTCGTCATCAGCCCGCTGTCATTGGCCGGGCCGTGCATGACCATCCGGAAGTTTGGGTGGGTTCCGTTTACGATGGATGACCTGATCGAGCGAGGCTCGCTCAGCGAGACCTGCGCCGCGTTTTTGCAGGGCTGTGTCGTCGGCCGACAGAACATCATCATCTCCGGCGGCACCGGCTCGGGTAAGACCACGCTGCTGAATGTGCTGGGCGCTTATGCCCGGCCGAACGAACGCATCATCACCGTCGAAGAGTCGGCCGAGCTTCGTCTGCCCCAGCCGCACGTCGTCGGCATGGAAGGCCGGCCCGCCAACGTCGAGGGACGCGGGGCGTACACCATCCGCGAGCTGGTCCGTAACGCCCTGCGTATGCGTCCAGATCGGATCATCGTCGGCGAGGTCCGCGGCCCGGAAGCGCTGGACATGCTCCAGGCGATGAACACCGGGCACGACGGCTCGCTTTCCACGCTCCACGCCAACACCCCCACCGACGCGATGAAGCGCCTGGAGACGCTGGTCCTGATGGCGGTGGATATGCCGGTCCGCGCGATCCGTGAGCAGATCAATACCGCGGTTGACGTGGTCGTGCAGGTCGCGCGCTTCGCCGACGGGCGACGCCGGGTCACACGCATCTGCGAAGTCACCGAGATCAACCCGCAGACCAACCAGCTCTGCCTGGAAGACATCTACACACTCAAGAGCGCCAAACAACCCACCCTCCGGCACACCGGGTATATCCCGACATTCGCCGAGGACATGATCGAACGTAAACAAATTGGCGTCGAGGTGTTCCTGTAACCCACTAACCTTCCCCGCTACTTCTGACTTCAGC